>JAGNDY010000096.1 GCA_018003655.1 Candidatus Nanopelagicales bacterium | reverse complement strand
GGGGTCACCAGCGCGTGCCGCACTCGCAACGATGCGGCTCGTCGTGTCCCGCGCCTCAGCTCACAGCGGTGAACGCAGAACTCCGCCGGGCACATCACTCACCAGTCGGTCGACGTCTTCAACTGCGCCTTCATCTTCGGCACGCGGTTACCGCGGCTGATGTTGCAGCGCAGGTGCGCCGGCCGCAGGTTCTCGATGTCGTCGGTGCCGCCCTTGCTGCGGGGCAGTACGTGGTCGGCACTGGGCAGACCGGGGATCGGCTGCTTGCACAGCCAGCAGATGTTGCCGTAGACCTCGAGCACCTGGCGGCGCTTGCGTAGCGCGTGGTTGCCGCCCCATGCCATGACTACTGCGCTCCCGCCTTGGGCATGTCCCACATGGCACGCAGTGTGGCGAGCAGGGCGGTGGCGCAGCGTGTGGTCATGTCGTCGACGAGGTCCGGGCTGTACTGCTCGGAGTCGGAGTCGAGGTCGACGACAAGATTGTCGTACGCGATACGGACACTGATCACGGCGACACCTCCTGCCGTTGGACACACCGAAGCCCCGCAACACCGACGGGGGACGGAGACATGCGGGGCTTCGGGTGAGCGCTTGGTCACTTTGCCCGGTGGGCATAGGTATCAGGCGTTGAACGTGACAGTAGCACATGAATCACATGGATGTCATTCTACCGGCCCCCGGCGTGTCGCTGACCCTGATCAGCACGTCGATCAGGTTCACCTGTTCGTCCGCGTAGGTGGTGACATGCCCGCGCCTGATCCACTGCCGCAACGTGTCCGGGTTGCATCCGGTGACCTGGCAGGCCCAGGCCCGCGAGACGGGAAAGGCTTTGGGCCTGGCCACCCGCAGCAGGCCGAGCAGTGTGGACACGTCGATGGGCCACACGTCGGTGCACCACGAGCAGACGATGTGCGTGGGGGCGACGGCGACGCCGGGGTCCTCGGGCAGCTGCCCGTCGTAGGCCAGGCGCAGCGGCCCGCCGCAGGCGTCACGCTCGGGGTGGGCTGCGGTGCATCGACCAACTGAGGTTTCGGGCCAGTCGCGCAGCACGCTGCGCAACGCCTGGGCGCAGCCGGCCAGCACCGCGGCGAACTCGTCGACCCGGTCGCTGCTGCAGATCCAGTCGAGGTGGATGTTCAGGATGCGCAGCGAGTCGGACACGTCACGCATGGGCGGGTTGAGCCGGCGCGCTTCGATGACCAGCCGGGCCTCGGTGAGCAGATCTGCATCGACGTTTGTGACGTTGTCGGGGTCGGCTTCACCGTCATCGGTCAGCCGGAAGCGGCTTCGGATGTCGGCCATGGCGATGATCGTCAGGTTTGCCGGCGGACGGGAGCCGGGTTTGCCGCTGGCCCTGCCCGCGGATCCGGTGCGCCCCGGGGTGGGGTCGAGTTGTGCGCGTAGTCGTCCGACGGTGTCGAGGTCGCGGCGGATCTTGGCGGTGCAACTGGTGCAGATCACCGGGTCGGGCAGTCCGGTGGCGCAGATGGCGCAGGTGGCGTCACTCATTGGCCCTCCAGGTCGACGTAGTGGTGGCAGTCGACGCACCATCCGCGGTCGTTGCGGGTGCGCAGGATGCGCTTGCATGTGGGGCAGCGCGGCAGTTCGTCGAGATAACTCACGCCAATTCCTCCGATTTTTGCTCCGTTTTTGCACACTCACCGTTACTGATAGATGGGCCTTGCCGTGGGGTTGTTAGTTCGTCTGTGCAGCAGGTGCTGGCAACTGCTGCGTATGTATGTATGTGTTCGAACAGAACCTCGGAACAGGTGTTGGGAACAGGTGTTGGGAACAGGTGCTCAACACCTGTTGACGCGACTACTTCCATGGGATGCCCGATTCGTGGTCGGAACCGGGGTCTTTCCAGCACTCGCAGTCGTCAGGATGCCCCGCCCGACGACACGCCGACTTGCGTCCAGCGGCCTGTTTCGCCTTGTGTTTCGCGTCAGAAACGGCCGCCAACTCCTGCCGTTCGGCCCAGTTTTGGATGACGAAACCTCGCCCGTTGCGTTCCCACAGACCAACTTGGCACAACATCTGCGCGTGTTTCGCCGTGCCGTGAATCATTGGTAATGCCACATCTGGGATGTGTCCGTCACTCTCTGCCAAGCCACTCCACGACAGGGAGAACATGTACATGGCGGCCGCGCGGTGGCCGTCCTTGAGTGACAACAGATGGAGTATCTTGTCGTGCTGGTGAATGTTGGTGTCCAGTCGCACCCACAGTTTGCCCATCACGCGCCACCGTTGTTCTGCCGTTCGAACCGTAGCGACTTGCTGACTCCCATCGGTCAGTCCTCCTTGCCGTAGTGGTGCGCGTAGTAGTGCGCCATGAAGTCCTGCAGGGTGCCGGCGTGCCAGACCGGGACGTCGCACAGGGTGCAACGCCACCGGCCCGGCTGGAGGTCAGCCGTTGGCATCGGTCAGCACCTCTAGCTGCGCGAGCACAAGTCCGGCCTCATCGGCGCTCAGATCCCGGCGGGCCTTGATCGGCCGTCCGGTGACCTCCGAGCAGATCGCCTGGAGGTCCGCCCGGCCCAGTTTCAGGGCCTCCGCGGCGGCGGTGATCCGGCCCGATTGGGCGGCTGTCAGCGGCTCATTCTCGACCGTTTCGGGCTCGTCTGCGGGCAGTTCATCCACGAGTTCGCCGTCGACGATCTCGTCTTCTGCCGGCGCCGCGCTGAGCGTGTCCAGGCAGTCGCCCACCTCGGTGCGGGTGAGGTCCGTACTGCTGGTGACCTCACGGCCCACCACGTCGCTGCAGAACCGCAGCTTGTCGGCACGGTCGCTGAGCCCTGCGGAGTTCAGGGCGGCGTGCAGCGCGGTGAGCATCTTCCTCGTGGGCTTGGTGTCGTCCTCCTCGGGCGCTTCGATCGCCTTGTCGTCGCCGAGCTCCTCGTAGCCGGTCTCGCCGGGCAGTGGTGGCGCGCTGGACTCCTGCGGGGGTTCGGGCTGGGCCACCGGTTCGGGCTTCGGTTCGGCCTTCGCTTTGCGCCGCGCTGGGGCCTTCTTGGGCTCCTGGCGCACCGTCACGGTGGCGGGCTCGGCCGCGGCCGTGGACTCGTCGTCGCCCTGTACGAGCGGGACGTTGACCGCCGAGGAGAAGCCGCCGGTCACATCCGGGAAGATCATCGAGCACAGCCGCGACGTGCAGCGGGCGATCAGCATCTCCTGGGGGCGGGTCTTGTAGTTGCCGTTCTTGGTGAAGTCGCCGGACTGCTTGGCCTCGTCCATCGTGTACTGGGCCTGGGTCCAGACCTCGGATCCTGCGCGGCGGCCACGCATCTTGCAGCGGGTGGCGGTGACCTCCTCGAACTCGATCTCGTGGCCGGCAGCCAGCACTAGTGCGCGCTGGGCCTCCGCGGACAGGTCCGGAGTGCCGTGCACGACATAGGTGTTCTTCAGGGTGGTCATGGGCGGTAGTCCCAGTTCGCGACCAAACAAGATGGCGCCGGCCACGGCCGCGGGCTTGCCACGGAAGTCTTTGGGCACGAAGTCGGTGCCGGCGATCTTGGCCGCGAGATCGCCGACCGGGGCCAGGACGTGCACCCAGGAATCTACGTCGGGCTCAGACGAGACCAGTTGGCCCTGCAGGGCTTCGCCGTAGCGTTCGATTTCGGTCATGCGCTTACCTCGATCTTTTCCGGTGTGATGGGTGCGTGGACTAGTTCTTGAAGGCGCTCAGCAGTGGCGGCGACCTGGGCGACGTATAGGAAGGCGCGGAACTCCTCTTTGCCGGCGGTCAGCGGCACGAGGTCGGCGCCGTCAGCGCGCACATGCACGATCCCGACTGCGTCGACCTGCGGCATGCGGATGTGTCCGGTGTCGTCATCGCTCAGGAACTCGGCGAACCGATAGGCGGCCTGCTGTAGTGCCATGTCCCCGTACACGCCCTTAGAGGTCTTGAGGTCGAGCAGCCAGCGGCGGCCGTCGCACAGGGTGGCGATCAGGTCGAGGGTGCCTGCGTAGCCGTGGGTCACGTTGTACACCGCGGACTCGACATGCTCAGCCCGCAGATCCCAGTCCTGGCAGAACTTCAGGTACGACTCGACCAGGGGCAACTGCTCGGGGTCGACGTCGACCACGCCCTGCTCCTGCAGCTGCTGGGCGGCGTCGTGCAACTTTGTGCCCCGCAGCGCTGCCGCGTTCTTGCTGGCGTTCGGTGCGTTGCGGATCTGCTCGAGGCGCTCACTGATTGGCGCCGTGGACAGTTCGTCCCAGTTGTCGACGGCGTACTCTGCGGCGGTGCGTGCGGCCCAGTTGACCAGCGCGGGCTTGGGCAGCCCTTTGCTGAGAATCGTGGTCACGCCGGGCACCTTGACGCCGTTGGCGTCCTTGTAGCCGTGCCCGCGGCCGTAGTTCCGTCGTATGAATGGCGCCTTGAGTGTTGTCATGCGCTTGTCCTCTCGTGATAGCGGGTGAAGGTGGATGGTCTGGCGAACAGCCGCCCGAGGTCGGGCCGGCCGCAGCGGTACATGTGCCGGGACAGCGCCACGGTGGTGGTGTTGAGTCGCTTGGAGATGACCTGCGGGTCGCGGGTGGTGATCAGTGCGGTGTCGACGTCGTCGCAGACCGCGCACGATGGCGGCTGACTTGCCACTGCGTCGATCGCTGCGGCCAGTGACGGCCGGATGCGTGTCACCCGGCCGTACTGCAGGTTCTTGACGGCCTGCCGCGAGCAACCCAGCATCTCGGCCAGGTCGGTGGCGCTCATGTGGCGCAGCAGCCGGGCGATCGTTGTGCGGTATGGCGCGGCCTCGACCATCTGCGAGCACCCGGCCCGGTAGCAGGCCAAGCAGGGTCCGCCCTGCGGATTGTGTGAGACGGCCAGCCCACAGACAGAGCAGATGTCGCGGCTCATGCCCCACCGCCTGCGTAGACGTAGGTGCGGCAGGGCCACTCCCACTGGCAGTTGCACACGTGCCCGGTCATGGCCGTGAAGCACGGGCACCACTTGACCCTAGGGTCGCTGGCGTCGGCTTCGTGCCGTTCGGGGTTGTGCAGCCCCATCCATTCGCTCGTCACGAGTCACCGTCCAGGGCGCGGCGGACGCTGTCGGTGTCCACCAGAATGAAGTGGCCTTGCGCGCGCGCATCATCGGTAAGACCCTCGTCCTTGTCGGCCAGGAACTCCCGCACCCGCTGGATCGCGGCCTCTGCGTGAATGGCTATCTCAGACCACAGAGTGTAGATGTGATCGCCTTCATGGCCTTCTGGCAGCACACAGGTCCACGCTGCATTAGCGTTGCTTCTAGTGCATCGGTCACTCATCGGAACGACCCCCACAGGTAGCCCAACATGAATGCGCACAGCCCGAACACCGCGATCTGCAACTGCTGGATCCCGTGTTGCATCGTGCTACACGTTGTGTATGATGGTGATACATCCGGAATGGGAGACACATGGATCGCATCGACCACCTCGCCAGCGTCAAGGGCTACGCCGAGAACCGCCGCCGCGCACTCGCCGCCGCCGACGCGCGACTGCACGCCTCGATCCGCAAGGCGTACCACCAGGGCGTGCCAGTCGCCGACCTCGCCCGCGCCGCTGGCGTCGAGCGCAGCACCATCTACAGGTGGGTGAAGCAGTAGCGTCATTCGGCACCCCCGTCGAAGGCGCGGACTGTGGGGCATGGATAGGTGCCTCCGCACTCGGAGCAGCACCCGCTGGGGTGGTGTGTCGCGGTGTTGTAGTGCAACTCCCGCACCCGCTGGATGGTGGCCTCGGCGGTGAGCGCTCGCGCCTTCATCTGGATGTATGAGTCGGGAACTTCGTTGAGCAGTTGGTTGGCGAGCCTGTCACGATCAGCCTCGGCACTTGCAGCGCGTTCGGCCAAGACGCGGAAGGCCCCGTGCATCACGAACTTCTCGTGCCAGTCCTCAACGGCGGCGATGATGCGGTACACCTGGTCGCTGGTCATCCAGTAATCAACTTCGCCGTCGTCACCGGTCGCACATACGGCGGTGATCAGGTCGTCGTCCCAGTGTGGTCGTCGTTTCATTCGGCACCGTCCAAGGCGCGCAGGACATCCGCGCGCAGGAGCATGTCCCGCACATGACCGTCGTCACCGACGATCTGGTGCACTAACAAGTCCAGCACCCGCTGTACCGGGCACGGCCAGTCACGCCCGCACACAACGCACACCGGAAGGCGACAGTTTTCCCCCGCACACCCGCCTTCGGATACGGCGAGGTCGTTGCAGGACATGTGCTCACGCATCGTTGTCACCGTCCAGGGCGCGAAGGATGCGCCACACGGCAATGCTCCCCATCGGGCCAAACGGCTCGCACGCTTCCCGCACCCGCTGCACCTGCGCC
>JAGNDY010000095.1:2368-6361 GCA_018003655.1 Candidatus Nanopelagicales bacterium | reverse complement strand
AAGTCGCTCGTCGCCGGAATCGTGCACCACTGTCCGGGCGGCCGCTTGGGTCTTAAGGACCCGACTACGGGCGAGGAGCTTGACGAGCCAATCGCCGTCGGACTGGCCCTCATTGAGGACCCGCAACTCGGTGACCTCAGCGGACCACTACGGGCGAGCGGCGGCATTCCCGTCGTGAGTGCCTCGGGCGAGCAGTACGAGGTGCGCGATCGCCAGGCGCTATGCCGTTGCGGTGCCTCGTCAAACAAGCCGTTCTGCGACGGATCCCACGCGTCGGTGGGTTTTGCCGACGGACTCTAGGGGGCACGCAGTCCCCAGCACCAAAGAGTGCTCGAGGTAAAGGAACGACACTCACGACAAACACCGGCCCTGGGGGTAGATCACCCCAGGGCCGGTGCGTCTGCGTGAATACCAGCGCCGACGATGGGCGCGGACATCTCGCGATGGTTACTTGGTGTTCACCGTGATGGTTGCAACGCCGACGAGCATCTGATCCTGCACGGCGGTCGTCTTGAACGTGTCGTTGAGCACGGCGGCCGCGTCAGCCGAGATCAGAACGCGGGTGCCAGTCAGGATGGCGGTGTTGTTCGGGCCTGTTTGCAGCGGCTTCAGGGTGCTGCCGTCCAGGTTGAACAGGTACGCCTGCTTGGCTGCCTGCTTGCCGTTGACACTAACGTCGCCGTAGAGCTTGGAGACGCCCGGATCGATGGTGAAGTTGGTCAGGTCGACCTTGGTGTTGCCAGCCTCGAGGGAGAAGCCGCTGCCCTTATGGTCGATCGTTCCCTGGACGTACGGGGTCACGCTGCCGGGGGTGTAGTACGTGACGTTGCCGCCGGTGATCGGGAAGATTAGCGAGCCGTCCTTGAGCTTGGCAGTGCCGACGGTCCCGGGGGTGAGCTTCAGCGTGGTGAGTGCGTCGGTGAAGCTGCTGTCCAGCGCGACTGCGGTGTCGACGCCGGTCAGGTTGTCGATCTGAGCAACTGGTGCGGTGGAGACCGGACTGGCCGAGCTCGTGCTCGATGTTGACGAACCGGAATCGCTGCTACAGCCCGCTGCGGTGATGGCAAAGATTCCTGCTGCCGCGACGCCCATGACTGCCTTGGTCTTTGTGTTCATGATCTGACTCCTTCATCCTCGGTTGGTGTCTGTCGAGGGTGATTCGGAGCGGCCCGGGGGGCGGATTGGATTGCGGCAAAGAAATCTCAGATCGATGCTAAATCTGGATTGCGCCGATCGGTTTGGTGGTGGGCTGTGCGGATCCGCCAGTGGGCTCAACGGTCACGGCGATCGCAGCCGTTGACCGCTCATAGCCCTGCAGCGGCACCGCAGCTGATCCGTCAGTGCCGGGCGACCAGGTCCCTGCCGGGGTCGCGTTGCCAGCAGCATCCAACGTCCAGGATTGGTAGACCCGATCGGCAGGCAACGCGGGAACATCTCGAGCGAGCAGGACCGCCTGGCCCTTCTGGGCCGACGTGATGACCGCAGCTTTGGCCCCATCGTCAAACGTCAGCGACTTCAACCGCGCATCCGGCGCGGTCACCACCGCGTTGACCTCCTTGGCCTGTGCGGTCACGATGTCAGCGTCCTGGTTCTGCTGGTACGTGTAGAGACCTGCACCGCCCGCGACGACGCCGAGCACCACGGCTGCCGCAGCCAGGAGGTTCAGACTGCGCCTTCTTGGTGACCTGATGTCGCGACCAGCGCCGGTGGAGACCGACCCAGTCGCCGGCCGACCAGCGGACACCGGCGGCAGCACCTGCCGGGTGTTGGCGACCCGCGCTAGGACTGCGGCACGCATTCCTGCTGGCGGTTCACTCGCCTCGGCCGATCCGACGCGGGCGAGTGCTTCGCGCAATTCGGGAAGTTCTTGCGCGCATGATTCACAGGTTTGCAGGTGCCGCTCGAAGCGCACGCGCTCGATCTCGTCAACGGCATCCACTGCGTAGGCCCCGACGAGCAGGTGCTCGTCGTCGCTGTCAGTGTGCGCGTTTAGCTGGTCGTTCATGAGGTCACCCCCAATGCATCTCGTAGGTGAATGAGTCCGTCGCGGAGTCGGGTCTTGGCGGTGCCCAACGGGATCTCCAGCGTTGCCGCAACCTCGTTGTGGGTGTAGCCCTTGTAGTAGGCCAGTTCAATCGCAGATCGTTGAGTCTGCGTCAGCAACCCAAGCGCGTTCTTCACCTGGCGTTGCTCGAGTCTGGTTTCGACTGCGTCGGCAACGGTGTCTTGGTCCGGTTCGTGAGCGGCGACGCTGTAGCGGTAATCGCGATCCGAGGCGGACTGCGCAGACCGAACTCGATCGACGGCCCGACGGTGCGCCATCGTCAGGATCCAGGTCTTGCCCGACCCCTTGGCCCGGTCGAACCGCGGGGCCAGTCGCCACACTTCGACCAAGACATCTTGGGCGACCTCTTCGCTTTGCGCTGGATCGCGCAGAACACGCCTCACGAGGCCGAACACCGATCCCGCCATGACGTCGTACAGCTTGCGGAACGCGTCCTCGTCCCCGAGTGACGTCGCGACCAACAACTCGGTAATCACGTCGGGCTCGCTCGCGCTGACCGGCTGGGACTCGAACGGGATGACAGTCACTGCGTCCTCACCCCAATCGCGTTCGTTGCATACGTCCTCTGACAGTCATTCGTAGCGTAGGTCCCGGTGGATTGGTGGATCGGCGGGCCAATTTGGCGCGATCACTAGTGTCACCCGGCGTGCCGGGCCCTTGGGCAAACAGCGCTATCGCTCCGCGCTCTTGTACATCAGGGAGCCGGGCGTCGTCAGCAGCTCACCGGTTTCCAACCATGTCTTGAGTCCGGACAGGATCATCGGCCAGCCGCCGTAGAGTTCCTCGTTCGCACCGTCGCGCAATTGATCGTGGGTGACGACTAGCCGACACGAGTCCTCAACCTGCTCGATCTCCCACGTGATGCGGGAGGTTCCCTCCGCCTCAGCGTCGTCGGACCACAGCGCGGTCATCGACTGCACCAGCCGCCAGGGTGGATCAACCTCAAGGATCTCGCCTTTACCGAGTGGTCGGTCCATGCCTGGTACGGACATCTGGAACGAGGAGCCCTCGGTCCAGTCGGAGATGAGGCGGGCACCGAAGTTGTATTTGGCCCGGATCTCCGGATCGGTGATTGCGTTCCAAAGTCGGTCGGGGGTGGTGCGGATGTAGATCTCGAATACCTTCTCCATTGGATTCTCCGAACTGGTCTTGAGGCCGCTCCCGACAGATTGGTGACCAAAAGATAACGCGTCGATGCCAGTGTGTGCCGTACAGGTTTGGCCATTCCGGGGTATCGCAACCGGGCAGCGAGGAGTTGAATAGCCGCCATGGGACAAAGCGACAAGAAGCAATGGCAGGACCTCACGTCACGCCAGCAGCAACTGATCATCGTGGGTGGTGCGCTCGAGGCCATTCTCACGACCGTCTCACTGGTGGACTTGGCCCGGCGTGATCGCGCCGAGGTCCGAGGCCCCAAGTTGATGTGGGTGGCGGCGTGCGTCGTGCAACCGGTCGGCCCCATCGCTTACTGGGTGATCGGTCGTCGCCGCAGCTAGTCGATTCGTGCCCGCGTGAGCGCGGCGTTGAGCGCGCACGCCGCCGCTGCGGGACCATGTGGCCATGAGTTCATGGGCACAGAGCAAATCGGTTACCGGCCAGTGCTGGACGCTGGTCAAGGAGAACCGTTACTTCCTGGTGTTCCCGGTGGTTGCCTTCGCAATCGGGGTCGTTCTGATCCTGATCCTGGGCGTTCCCGCCGTGGTGTTGATGGCCAGCGGCACGGAAGAGGGCGCGCCCTGGCTGGCTGGCTTGGTGCTGCTCGTCGTCATGGCGTACCTCATCGCCTTCGGGACGCAGTTCTCGATGGCTGCGCTGGTCGCCGCCGCTGACGAGGAGCTACACGGGCGGCAATCGTCAGTAGGCGGTGGTTTCGGCCGTGCCCGCAAACGGATCGGCGCCATTGCCGCCTGGGCTGGACTGGCTGCTCT
>JAGNDY010000095.1:0-2268 GCA_018003655.1 Candidatus Nanopelagicales bacterium | reverse complement strand
CTGAAATTCGGTGAGCCGATGCCAGTCGCCTGGTCGTAGCCCTTCCTAGCGGTACAACAGCCGTTGTTGTGCAGATCCGTGTTGCCCTTCGTAATGTCGAACGTCGCTCTGCGCGGTAGTTGGTAGAGCCACGGGTTGAGCGGTCCCATCGGCGCCTGACCCTTGCGTGCCAGCTCCTCGTTGAGCAGCGCGACACCACTGGCGACCAGCGGAGTCGCCGCACTGGTCCCAGACACCACCCCAACCCCGAACACGAGCCAACCCGGTGCTCCCGAGGCGTGCGCACTGAGATCGGGGACACTGCGTCGATTGGTGTGGGTCTCATTCTTCGATTGCCAGTTCGGCCTACCGAAGAGGATCGAGGATCCGCCACCACCGGCAGTCTCGTTTCCCCACGGCGAATCGTTCCAGGCGTATTCGGCGACCCGGTGATTTGCCTTGTTGAGCACGATCCGGGTTCCACCAACGGCGGTCACCCACGGGGACGAGGACGGGTAGGAGACCGCTCGCCCGGTTGGTCCTTGCCCAGTCTCGTTGTTGATGCAGCCTGACGACCCGCGGTCACCGCTCGCGACCAGCACGCTGGTGCCAATCAGGGCGAGCCGCAGGTAAACGGACTCGGTGAGTCGACGCGCAGGTGGGGTGACTTCGCGCTCGCATTGCCCGTAGGAATTTGTCAGAACCTGAGGCGGTGCTGTGCTATCCAGGGCAGCGACCGGTGCGAGGAAGTTCGTCATGACGCCGGTGCTCTCAAAGACGGGTACGCGGTAGCCGCGGGCGAGGGTGCCCAACACCATCTGAACGTCGAGGTTGCCTTCGTCGCCGGAAGCCAACTGCCGGACTCCGTCGGTCTCCACCCGGTGTGCCGAGGCATTGAACCCCAGGCACGCGCGTGCCTCGCGAACGAAGGCGTTTGAGTAACCCGACCCCTGCGCTATCACCCCGATGGGTGGACGGGTCCGGATATCTCCCCGCGTGCTCGCGTTGCTGCGTCCCCGCAGCGAGTCAATGCCGTAGGCCTTGGCACCTTGGCCGAAGGACATGAAATACGCGCTGTCGGGTGTGTTGCGGATTTTCGCGCAGCCGACGACTGTTCCTTCATTCGTTGGTGGGGTGCCCGATCGCGCCTGCCGCGGCAACCCCGTTGCCGCGGACCTGGAACCGCCGGTCTGACGCTGACTCAACCAGATGCGGTCCGGCGCGAGCTTGCCGATCCGGGTCGGAACCCGGGGGATGCGCTGCGGTACCCAGAAGCGGAATCCCCCTTCGACCGCAGTGCGAATTGGCCGGTGGAACGCGCGATTGAATTTCCCTACCGAGCCCTTGACCGAAGGAATAGTCGGGACTTATCGACGACTCCACGTAGATGCTTGCCGGCGAGGTACTTCTTGATCGTCTTGATGGTGGCAGCCGACGCACCAAACTGTTGCGCGGCTGCCTTCGATGACAGGAACCTGCGATACGACCGACTCGACGGGTTCGCAACCCCCCCCGGGCGAAGGTCGCGGCTTGCGAATCGCGTCGCTTGAGTCCCCAATAGAAGGTGATGCGCCCCGCTGCTGTCGCCCGTTGCGCGGAGCGGCCGCGGACTGGTCCCGGCAACTGAGCTGTCGGCGCCGTTCGGACAACGGCAGCTGCGCTCGACTGTGGTGGCTGCTCCGCCGCAAGGCTGCCTCAAGCACGGCGGTCACGATCCGCTACGCCGCCTCGGCACCAGCGTCGCTCGCCGGGGGGAATGACGACTCGCTAGTCTCGTTGGCAGGAATGGCAGGCGCCGAGCCTGTGTTGGAACAGATACCCCGCTAGGTATACGGAAATGGAGACACGTATGGCTACCACGACGCTCACCACCGAAAACTTCGATTCCACGGTCCTCGGCAGTGACATCGTCTTTGTCGATTTCTGGGCCGAATGGTGTGGACCATGCAAGCAATTCGGGCCGGTCTTCGAAGCTGCGTCGGAGAAGTACGAGGACATAACCTTCGGCAAGGTGGACACCGAGGCGCAGCAGGCCCTGGCCGCCGCCGCTCAGATCACGTCGATCCCAACTCTGATGGCCTTCCGTGAGGGAGTACTCGTCTTTGCCCAGCCAGGTGCCCTGCCCGCAGCGGAGTTCGACAAGCTCGTCGTCGCGGTCAAGGACATCGACATGGACGACATTCGCCGCCAGATCGCTGAGCAGCAGGCCGCCGAGGCAGCTGCCTCCCCCGAATCGCCTGAGTGACCTGACATGCCCCGATCAACGCTGATCTTTGACGGCGACTGCGG
>JAGNDY010000094.1 GCA_018003655.1 Candidatus Nanopelagicales bacterium | reverse complement strand
CCCCCCACCGCAACCGGAGGCAACCAATGACTGAGCACACTCCCGTGGCCGACCGGCCGGTGATCGTTGCCAACTGCAGCGGCTTCTTCGGCGACCGACTCAGTGCGGCGAAGGAGATGGTCGACGGCGGTCCGATCGATGTACTGACCGGCGACTGGCTCGCCGAACTCACCATGCTGATCCTGGCCCGCCAACGCATGAAGAACGGTCCAGGTTCGGGTTGGGCACGGACGTTCCTACGGCAGATGGAACAGGTACTCCAGACGTGCCAGGAACGCGGCATCAGAATCGTCTCCAACGCTGGCGGACTCGACCCGGCGGGGTGTGCCGCCGCGTTGCGGGAGAAGGCAGATGAGCTCGGGCTGAAGGACCTGACAATCGCCTACGTCACGGGCGATGACCTGATGCCCGAGTTGGAGCGGTTGCAAGGCGATGGTGAGCAGCTCACCAATATGGACACCGGAGAATCCCTGGAATCATTGGGTTTCTCGCCACTCACGGCCAATGCCTACCTCGGGGCCCGCGGTATCACCGAGGCGCTACGCGCTGGTGCCGATGTGGTGATTACGGGCCGAGTGACCGATGCCGCGCTCGCGATTGGACCGGCCGCGTGGTGGCACGGGTGGGACTACGACGCTGCGCTCAATGGTGACCAGCGGCAACTCGACGCGTTGGCGGGGTCCCTCGTCGCGGGCCACGTCATCGAGTGCGGAGCGCAGACGACCGGCGGCAACTACTCGTTCTTCCGCGACGTGCCGGGCCTGGAGCACCCAGGGTTCCCCATCGCCGAGATTGCCGCGAATGGCAGCAGCACGATCACCAAGCATCCTGGCACCGGCGGAATTGTCGACGTTGGCACGGTGACCGCGCAGTTGCTCTACGAGCTAGGTGCACCTGCGTACTTGAACCCAGACGTCACCGCGCGGTTCGACACCATCGACCTGGTTCAGAGCGGTCCCGATCGGGTGCGGATTGCCCCGGTCGTCGGCGAGCTTCCACCGGAGCGGATCAAAGTCAGTATCAACACTCTCGGCGGCTTCCGGAACACGGCGTCGCTGGTGTTGACCGGCCTGGACGTCGAAGCCAAGGCCGACCTGGCCCTGCGCACTGTCGCTGGTCTGTCGTTGGAGCGGGCGCATGAGTTGGAGCTCAACCCGTTCAAGCTCGCGCGGGAGTCGTCATTAACCGTTCGCGAACTTGACGTGCAGTTGACCGGCGCTGGTCGGCGCAACCCCAACTCGCTGGCTGACGCGCAGGAGTTCCTCCGCATTACGGTGAAGGACGCGGACCCGAAGAACGTTGGTCGGGCATTCACCGCCCGCATCATCGAGTCCGCCCTCGGGTCGTACCCGGGCATGTTCGCCACCGCACCGCCAGTCGAAGGATCGCCATACGGGGTGTACTGGCCGACAACGATCGATCCGTCTGAGTTGACGGTGACGGTCCACGTCGAGGGCCAGGAGCCGTTCGAGGTTTCCCCCGGCGGATCGCCGGCGGGAACGAGTTCCCCGGCCCATGAGCCGGACGAACTTCCGAGTCGCTTCGCCTACGTCCCGTCTGCCGAAGCAACCTCGGCGTTGGTGCCATTCGGCGTGCTCGTGGGGGCGCGGTCCGGTGACAAGGGTGGGTCGGCGAACGTCGGTTTCTGGATCCCCGATCCGGGCGACGGCGCGGCCGATCTGCGCTTCGGCTGGCTGTGTACCTGGCTCAGTGCCGACCGTGTTCGGGACCTCCTGCCGGAAGCCGACCCACTGGGCGTCGACGTCTACATCCTGCCGAATCTGCGGGCAATCAACGTCGTCATCAAAGGTCTATTGGGCCGCGGGGTCGCCGAATCGACACGACTTGATCCGCAGGCCAAGGGTCTCGGTGAGCAGTTCCGCGCCCGGATGATCAGCCTGCCCAGTGAACTGATCCCCGCGTCCGCCCTGCCGCTGGAAGAAGACGTGGTGTGACCGCGACGGCAGTGGCCAGCAGTGAGCGCGACCCGCTCACCGATCGCGGCCGCCGCACGCGCGACACCCTGACCACCGCCGCCCGTCAGGTGTTTGAGGCGAAGGGTTACCCCGCGACGCGGATGGGTGACATTGCCGACGCGGCCGGGGTTGCCCACGGCACGGTCTACACCTACTTCGAAGACAAGGCCGCAGTATTCCAAGCCGTTGTCGATGGCCTGACCCAGCAGCTCGATCAGGATTGGCGGGTGGGCCCGGAGCACTCCGACCCGGTTGATCGGATCGCCGAGGCCAATCGCCGCTACCTGGACAGCTTCACCGCCAACGCGCGGCTGCTGCAGGTCATCGAGCAGGCCAGCACCGCAGACCCCCAATACCGTCGGCTCCTGTCGAACTTCCGGCAGCGTTATGTCGAGCGCGCCGTCGCCGGCATTCGGCGATTGCAGGCCGACGGCGTGGCCGATCCGACGCTCGACCCCTATTTGGCCGGCTCCGCCCTCTGCGCGATGGTCGAGGGTTTTGGTCGGCAGTGGATTGCGCGCTCCGAGGAACACGATCGGCAGGTAGTTGCCGACACCCTGACACGGCTATGGGCACAAGCCCTCGGCCTCAACGACCAACAAGTGCCGCGATCGGGTCGGTCGACTCGACGCTCGAAAGTGAAGGAGTGACCATGCAGTTCACCGAGGAGCACGAGCAGTTCCGCAAGTCAGTTCGCGCCGTGATCGAGCGCGAGATCAACCCCTACGTCGATGAGTGGGAAGCGGCCGGCATTTTCCCCGCCCACGAGCTATACCCGAAGCTGGCTGAGGTCGGCATCTTCGGCCTGGAGTACGACCCCGAGTTCGGCGGCCAGGGCGCGGATCACACGTTCACCCTGGTGCTCGGTGAGGAACTCGGAGCGACCGCGACCTGCGCCGGTGTGCCGATGGCGGTCGCCGTCCAGGCATCGATGTCCACCCCGGCGTTGCACAAGTACGGCACCGACGACCTCAAGCGCAAATACCTGATCCCGGCGATGACCGGTGAGGCCGTCACGTCGGTCGCGGTGAGCGAGCCGGATGCCGGGTCCGACGTTGCTGGCATCCGCACCAAGGCCACCCGCGACGGTGACGACTGGGTCATCAACGGCACCAAGATGTGGATCACGAGCGGCACTCAGGCGGATTGGATCTGCCTGCTCGCGCGCACCTCCGACGAGGGCGGCTACGCCGGCATGTCGCAGATCATCGTCCCGACCGATACACCGGGTTTCTCCGTCGGCCGCGCGATCAAGAAGATGGGCAACCACTCCTCTGACACCGGCGAACTCGTGTTCGACAACGTGCGGGTGCCGGTCAGCAACACCGTCGGCGAGATCGGCCGCGGATTCCAGCAGCAGATGGCGCAGTTCCAAGACGAGCGCATGATCGCGCTGTACATGGTCGTCGGTTCGATGAAGCGCGCTCTGGACAAGACCAAGGAGTACCTGCAGGAGCGCAACGCATTCGGCAAACCGCTGCTGGCCAATCAATACCTGCAGTACAAGCTCGCCGAGCTGTACGCGGAGGTCGACATTTTGACCGAGTACGCGTACACCGCGGCCGAACGTTATAGCGCTGGCGAGGATGTCACGCGGATGGCGACGATCGGCAAGCTCAAGGCCGGTCGGCTGCAGCGGGAGGTCGCGGACACCTGCGTGCAGTTCCACGGCGGTATGGGTTACGCCGAGGAGATGTGGCCCGCGCGGTACTTCCGCGACGGTCGGCTCACCTCGATCGGCGGCGGCGCCGACGAGGTCATGCTGCGCGTGATCGCCATGATGGAAGGGATGGGCAAGAAGTGAGGATTCTCCCTGCCGTGCTTTCCGCCGAACCGATCGATGGAACGAGGACCCTGTGACTGACACATCCGCCGAGGAGCCAGCCGCCGAGGTGCCGCGCGTCACCTACGAGGTCGCCGACGGCGTCGGGACGATCACGATGAGTCGCCCGGATCTGCGCAACGTGCTCAGTGTCGAGGCCCTGCAGGCCATGCATGCCGCGCTCAAGCAAGCGGCGGCCGACGACGCGGTGCGCGTTGTGGTGCTGACCGGTTCGGGCAACACGTTCTGCGCTGGTGCTGACCTCAAGGGAGCCAGCGGCGCGGCTGAGCAGGACACGTTGTGGAGCGGACCGCGCGCGATCGTCAACGTGCTGGAGTTGCTGCTCGATCACCCGAAGCCGACCATCGCCCGGGTGCAGGGTCACGTCGCCGGCGGCGGCAACGGACTGGTCGCGGCCTGCGATCTATCGGTGGCTGCCGAGTCGGCCAAGTTCGCGTTCTCCGAGGTTCGCCTCGGGGTTGCCCCAGCGGTGATCTCGGTGGTGTGTCTTCAGCGGATGAACGTCGCCGACGGATTCGAGCTGCTACTGACCGGCGAGCGGGTGTCGGCACGACGTGCGGCCGAGTCCGGATTGCTGAACCGGGTGGTCGCCGACGAGGCTTTGGACGCCGAGGTTGCCGGGTTTGTCGACCAGTTGCGTCGTGGTGGACCGAACGCATTGGCAGCGACCAAGGAGCTGCTGCGGCGAGTGCGAACGATGGATCGCTCGGAGGCGTTCGAGTGGACCGCCGAGTTATCCGCGTGGCTGTTCGCTTCCGAAGAAGCCCAAGCCGGAATGGCCGCCTTCTTCAGCCGGTCACCGGCCCCCTGGTCCCCCGACGCGTAACCCCGCGCAACCCGGGCACCCGGGCACCCCAGGAAGTTACCCAGCGGTATGGCTGTTTCCCTCGGCGTGTTGCAGCCATACCGCTGGGTAACTTTCGGAGCTAGTCCTCGCGGGGGAGGCCGTGGGCGAAGGTGGTGAGGTCGTCGAGCAGGTCCTGCGGTAGCGGTTCGGGGTTGCTGGCGGCGATGGCCACCTTGATCGCTCGGTAGGTTTCGGCGGCCATGCCGCACTTCTGGCAGGCTTCAAAGTGTCGGTTCACCCGGGCGAGCGTCGGCTCGTCAAGCTCACCGTCGATCGCTGCCTGCAGGTGTCGCATCGCCTGTCGGCAACTGGTCATGTCGTCGCTGCCGAACAGGCTCTCGCGCAGGGTGATGCTCACGATGCCTCCCCGCGCTCATCGCGGCTTGGCCCTGTCTCGCCGTCGAGATCTGTTGGGCTCGGACCAGCGGGATCAGCCGGATCCGGCCCGCCACGGTCCGGTCTGCCTGCCGCGCTCACGCCGCCAGCGCCAGCGCCGGCGACCGCGCCGGCTGCGACAACTCGCTTCTTGATCTTCTTGCGGGCACGGTGCAGGCGGCTCATGACTGTGCCCTCGGGAACGCCGAGCACGGCGGCGGCCTCGGCGTACGACAACCCATCGGCGTCCACGAGCATCACCAACTGCCTGGCCTCGGGCTTCAGATCGGCGAGTGCTGATTCGATCGTCGCGCCGAACAGCGGGTCGACAACGTGGTCCTCCGCCGAGGCCGATACCTCGCCGCCCAGGGATCGACTCGCATCTGCCGGGTCGATCGGATCGGGCCGCGGCTTGCGATGACTGTTGAGGTTGGCGTTGCGCAGAATCGTCAGTAACCAGGCGCGCGGATGACGCCCGTCGAACGTCTCAAACGACCGCCACGACCGAAGCAGCGTGTCCTGGACCAAGTCGTGCGCGTCAGCGGGCTGAGGTGTCAGCGACATCGCAACCCGCAACAACATGGGGATCTCCGGTACGACGAGACGCTCGTAAGCGTCGGCTCGGTCGCCGTGTGACTCCACGGCACGAAGGTAACCCGAGCTCGGCGACCAACATTCCACTCCCCTCGCCGAATCGGGCTGGGCTGCCCGTTCGCAACTGGGGGCGCCAACAACGGTCACCCAAACGGAATAGCCGCGTCACGCACGGGGTTCTCCACCTAACCGCAAATCCTGTGAATCGCCCGACCCCGCATGTGACACCGAGGAGCCGAACGATGAAGAAGTCCATCAACCGCCGGGCCGCCATTCTGGCCGCAACCGCAGCAGTCGTCGTGCTCAGTGCCGCCGGGTGCAGCAGTGAAGCCAGCAGCGATGCCACCCCCAGCGCCACACCGACGGCTGCGAGCACCAGCGCGGCACCGACCGACACTGCGGGCAGCAACTCTGCGGCCCAGCCCGCGGCCGCAACGGCTGGCAGCTACATCACGTGGGACGAGTACCAGAAGGACACAGCGAAGTACGAGAACAACAACGTCGTGCTCTTCTTCAACGCGTCGTGGTGTTCGACCTGCCAGGCAACGGTCAAGTCACTCGATGCAAGTAAGGGCAACTTCCCGGAAGGTCTAACCGTCGTCAGCGTCGACTACGACAGCAACTCGGCGTTGAAGAAGCAGTACGGCGTGACGACCCAGCACACGTTCGTGGCGATCAAACCGAATGGCGATCAGATCAAGAAGTGGTCCGGATCCATGACGGCCGATGCGATCCAGGCGAA
>JAGNDY010000093.1 GCA_018003655.1 Candidatus Nanopelagicales bacterium | reverse complement strand
CTCGGTGGCAATGTTCGGTTCTTCATTTCCGGCGCCGCTCCGTTGTCGACGGAGGTTGCCCTGTTCTTCTTCGCCGCGGGAATGCCAATCCTGGAGGGTTACGGCCTCACCGAGACCGCTGCGGTCCTGACGATCAGCCGCCCGACCACGCTGAAGGCGGGTTCCGTTGGTGAACCCCAACCGGGCACTGAGGTCAAACTCGCTGACGACGGGGAGATCCTGGTTCGCAGCCCTGCGGTGATGCGCGGCTATCGAAACCGTCCTGACGCCACGGCAGAAGTCCTCGTGGACGGCTGGTTCGCCACCGGTGATATCGGCACATTCGACGAATACGGCCGTCTTACGATCACTGATCGGAAGAAGGACCTGTACAAAACCAGTGGTGGCAAGTACGTCGCGCCGTCGTCGATCGAGAGTGAATTCAAAGGAATCTGTGGTCTCGCCAGCAACATGGTCGTCCATGCAGACAACCGCAAGTACGTCAGCGCAATCATTACGCTTGACCCGGACTCGGTCGCAATGTGGGCAGGTGCCCGCGGGAAGCCGGCGGACTTGGCCACGGCGAGCAAGGATCCGGAACTCGTCGAAACCGTGGATGCGGCTGTCACGGAACTCAATAGCCGGCTCAATCCCTGGGAGAACGTCAAGAAGTACGTCATTCTCGACCGTGACTTCACCATTGAGTCCGGGGAATTGACGCCAAGCTTGAAGGTGAAGCGCCGTGTCATTGCTGACCGACATAAAGAACTCCTCGACTCCCTGTACGACTAGGCGTTAGGGATCAGCGCGCAGATCGCATTCCGTACGGCGCACCACGTGGGGCGCTGACGAACACCATGAACAGGCGTGGGGCAGGATGGCCAGTGTGACCTCACCTCTGAAGCACCGGATGGCGATGACGGTTGCCGGTGCGTTTGTTGTTAGCGGGATCGTGCACCTGACCAGGCCGAAGATATTCCGGCCCCTCATGCCCCGACGCTTGCCCCGGCAGACGGAGATCATCTACGCCTCGGGAGTGGCCGAACTGGTCTGCGCCTATGGGCTCATCCGTGGCCAACGCTGGGCCGGATATGCCAGTGCCGCAGTCTTGGTCGTGGTCTTTCCCGGCAACATCACCCAGGCTCGGTCCCTGACAGCACAGGGCGGGGCAACCTCTGCTCCGGCGATGGTCGCTTGGGCCAGGCTACCGTTGCAGATCCCGATGATCTGGGCAGTGATGCCCGATAAGGAGAACCCATGAGCTCGGATACCGCAGTGGTGGACCAGAACGACGCGACCGAACCGGCGACGGGAAAGCTGTGCTTGGTCACCGGCGCAACCGGATACATCGGCGGGCGCCTGGTGCCGGAACTGCTGGCTGCCGGGATGCGGGTCCGGGTGTTCGCACGACACCCAGAACGCCTGCGAGACACGGGTTGGTTCGACCAGATCGAGATCGTCAAAGGCGACGCGAACGATCCGGACGCTGTTCGCGAGGCACTGACCGGCGTTGAGGTTGCCTACTTCTTGCTCCATTCGTTGAGCACGGGTAAAGGTTTTGCCCACGCTGAGCACTCGATGGCGCAGCTATTCGCCGACACAGCTGCGGAGTGCGACGTCTCCCGGTTGGTGTACCTCGGCGGAATCACCCCGCCGGGAAAGTCCAGCGGGCTTTCCGAGCATCTTCGGTCCCGGGCAGAAGTGGGGAACGTCCTGCGCTCAAGTGGCGTTCCAACAGCCGAATTGCGCGCCGCAGTGATCCTGGGTTCGGGTTCAGCGAGCTTCGAGATGCTTCGCTACCTCACCGAGCGGCTCCCGGCGATGATTACGCCGAAGTGGGTCAGCAACCGCATCCAGCCGATCGCGATCCGCGATGTACTGCGCTACCTCGTTAAGTGTGCCGATCTGCCGCCGGAAGTGAACCGTCACTTCGACATCGGCGGACCGGACGTTCTGACCTACCTGGACATGATGCAGGCATATGCGCGGATCTCCGGATTGCCCAGACGCTTCATCGTTCCTGTGCCAGTCCTGACCCCGAGCTTGTCGAGCCACTGGGTTGGCGTGGTGACGCCCGTTCCGGCGGGAATCGCACGCCCACTGGTCGAGTCACTTCGCCATGAGGTTGTCTGCAGTGAGCATGACATTGCCGAGTACATTCCGGACCCACCTGGCGGATTGCTGCCCTTCACTCAGGCCATCACCTTGGCGATCCAGCGGGTTCGCGATGCACAGGTGAGCACACGCTGGTCGTCGGCATCGGTGCCGGGTGCGCCGGCCGAGCCGCTGCCGACAGATCCGTCGTGGGCAGGCGGCAGCCTTTACACCGACGTCCGAACAGAGCCAGTCCCCGCCAGCAAGGCCGCTTTGTGGCGAGTCATCGAAGGCGTTGGGGGCAAGAACGGGTGGTACTCGTTCCCTTTTGCTTGGGAAGTTCGAGGCTGGATGGATCGAGGCGTGGGGGGAGTAGGCCTACGGAGAGGCAGGCGCGATCCTGACCACCTGATGGTCGGCGAAGCAGTGGACTTCTGGCGAGTGGAAGAGATCGTTGCCCAGCGGTTACTGCGGCTGCGCGCGGAGATGAAACTGCCTGGTTTGGCCTGGCTTGAGTTCACAATCTCCGAGGACGTGAACGGTCGGACCGTGTACGGCCAACGAGCGACTTTCTTTCCCCGGGGCCTCGCTGGCCACCTGTACTGGTGGGCGGTCGCGCCATTCCACGGGGTGGTGTTCGGCTCAATGGTTCGTAACATCACTCGACGAGCTGTCGAATTCGATGGTGAGGGCCAGGTCACCGCGCAAGCCGACGGTGAGACTTCAGCGGAGACGCCAGTGGAGATTGCCAGCTAGGCCCGTTGGGTCGAACGACTGCGCGCGCTGCCGAGGTACGTGCTGATGTCGATGATGAAACCGATCGCGACAATGAACCACCCGAAGCCTTCGATTCCATTGAACGGCACGTAAACCGCTGCCCAGGCCAGCGTCGTCCAGGGCAGAAAGACCAGACCCACCAACCAGATCCAGAATGAATCGAAGGCGATCGTCATCCGGTCGGTGAACAGCCAGAGCAAGACGATGGCCAATCGGGGCGAGATGAGCGCGAAGCACGCGACGAGGCAAGGCATTGGCACACCCTATTAGCTAGCGGTCCACTCACCAAGTGTGTGCGCGAGATTCGCTAGCGAGCTACCCACCACGTGTGTGCGCGTGAATGGGGCAATCTACCTTTGCGTTTCCCGACCCGTCGCCAGATTCGCTGTTGAACGTAGAGCGTGAACCACCCAGCCAACGCCATACCGAGCAGATTGACAATGAGTTGGATGGAGCTGCCGACGATTTCGTCGACGAGCAGGAACGGCAGGGCCAGCGCGATGTTGCCAGCAGCCGGGATTGTCGTCACCGAAATGAACACTCCCACCAGGCCGCCGGCACGTTCGGAGGTAATCGCGAGCACTCCTGCCGCACCGGCCACCAGCGCGATGAGAACCGACCATTGGTCGGGGGTATAGATGAAGGAAGTCCCAGGCCGCGGAGCGGTGATGTCAGCGGCCGTGATCCAGCCAGCAATCCGGCCGATGAGGACAAAGAACGCGACTACAAGGATCGCGGTCGCGTAACCCACGACTAGCGCGACGACTGCTCGCCGCAGGAGGTGGAAGCGGCGACGAACGAGGGCGACGCCAAGGGCTGCGACCGCCCCAAACTCCGGACCGAGAATCATTGCCGCGATGACGAGCACCTGCGAGTCATTAATTATCGCGATGCTGGCCATGGTCGTCGCCAGAATCATGAACGTGATGAAGGACCAATTGATCGTCGCATCGGTATACGACTCCTGCACGACCTCTGACCAGACGACCGCGTCGCCGCTGTCACCGGGGACCTCACGCTGGGCGTCGAACGCAGGTTGGGAAATCCAACTCTCAACGGGATCCATCGAAATGGTGCCGCGGCGATGCACACCCATCGCGACCAATTCGTCGACGATGGAGTTGGCCGCTTCCCGCGCGACATCGGCGGTGATGAGGTCGCCGGTCGGTTCCAGCGAATCACCTGTGGACACCGACAGTGCGCTCACGGCGGGGTCATTCATCAGCAGGTTGCGCACGTCGGCAGCGATGCCTTCTTCGACGTAGACCCGCAGATGGAGCACGTCCAAGATACTGGCTCACAGTTGGTGCAATCAGTGGCAACGACGCGGCCCGTATCCGACCGCGTTGGGCATAAGGTGCCCATATGGCCGAACTCGTCTACCCACCTGTCGTCGCGAGCATGCGGGTCGCTTTCAAACTCTGGGGCCTGCGGTTTGACATCGTGGGCGCGGACAACATCCCAAGCGAGGGTGGCGCGGTCCTGGCGAGCAATCACGTCTCGTATCTGGACTTCATCTTCTGCGGTTTCGCCGCCGACCCTTCCCATCGGCTTGTGCGATTTATGGCGAAGGACACAGTCTTCAAGAATCGGGTGTCGGGGCCGCTGATGCGGGGAATGAAGCATATCCCGGTGGATCGTTCGGCGGGCGCGGATGCGTTCGACTCTGCCCTCGACGCACTCAAGGCTGGCGAGGTGGTGGGAGTTTTCCCCGAGGCAACGATTAGCCGATCCTTCGAGATCAAGGAGTGCAAGTCCGGCGCTGCCCGGCTAGCCCAAGACGCACCGGTTCCGCTGATTCCGATGGTGACCTGGGGTGGCCAGCGCATGTTCAGCAAAGGCACTCCACGCAGCCTTCGGCGCGGGACCTGCATCGCGCTGACCATCGGTGAACCGATGTATCCCGATCCGGACGCCGACGTGGCCACTGTCACCAAGAATCTCCGCGCACGGTTGCAAGAGCTGCTGGAAGAGACACTTGACCGCTACCCGGACAAGCCGCGAAACGATGACGATCGCTGGTGGATGCCTGTTCGGTTTGGAGGTACGGCACCGACGCCAGCGGAGGCGAAGGCCGAGGATGATGCGGCGCACGAACGCCGCCGTGCCCGCGCCCAGGAGAAGAAGGCGCAGGCGACCAAGGGCGGAGAACGGTCATAGCCACCATCCAAGGAAGTTCCGCTCGAACCCAGTGGTTCGCTGTCCTCGCCTACGCCGCTGTGGCAGCTGCAAATCAGACCCTCTGGCTCACGTTTGCGCCCATCACAACCGACGCGGCCGCTGAATACGGCGTATCGGTCGGTGATATCGGCTGGCTCGCCCAGATCTTTCCGCTGCTCTACGTGGTACTCGCGTTGCCCGCCGGCTTCGCGTTGGATCGATGGTTTCGACCGAGTTTGGCGGTCGGTGCTGGCCTCACCGCTGTCGGCGCGATGGTACGACTCATCGGGTCTGACTATCTCATGGTGTTAATCGGCCAGATCATCATCGCGATCGCGCAGCCGTTGATCATCAATGCCGTAACCCGGATCTCCATTGACTACGCACGTGAGCGGGATCGGCCCGCAGCAATCGGGGTTGGCTCAGCGGGCATGTTCGCCGGCATGGTCATCGCATTATTGCTGGGAACCGCATTCGGTGGCAGCGGCCTGCGTGATCTGCTGATTATCCAGGCCGTATTCGCGGTGCTAGCCGCCGCGGCCCTGCTGGTCGGGTTGGCACAGCGAGGCCGACACACCCCAGCGATGGCTGATGGTGAGCAAGCCCAAACGCACCGGCTACGAAGTGTGTGGGCGGATCCACTTATTCGTACCCTCACAGGAATCGTGGCGATTGGTTTTGGTGCCTTCATTGCCCTCACGACGTGGCTACAAGCACTGCTTGAGCCGGCCGGAATTGACGCGACCGAAGCGGGCATCTTGCTACTCGCCTTCGTGATTGCTGGAATTGTCGGTTCGATGACGATGCCGCCGTTGATTGCCCGCTGGGGTCGCCAGCAGCGGTGGCTGCTCATTGCCATTGCGGTATCTGGAGCCGGAACGCTCGTGCTGGCGTTCAGTCCTGGTTACGTGGCGAGCCTCGTGATCTGTGCCGTGATCGGCTTCTTCCTGCTCACCTCGCTACCCATCATCTTGGAGATGGCCGAGCGGCGTGCTGGCCCTGCCAGCGGCACCGCAACAGCTCTGCTGTGGCTCTCGGGCAACGCGGCCGGACTGTTCATCGCGTTGCTCGTCCAGCAGCTCTTGGACCTTCCCGCCTGGGCGTTCGTGCTGATAGCCGTCGTCATGGTCATCGGGTTGCCGTTGGTCCAGGGCCTGCCGCGCGCCACACAGCGTTCGCAACAACCGGAGTCAGTTGGCAGGATCGACTCATGACCGCCACTTCATCGCATGTCACGGGCCCGGCTGTGGCCGTGTCCGAGCCGGATAAGTCCGCCCGCGCGGGAATCTTCCTCGGTGCCTTGGCGCTGGGGAGCTCGTTTCAACCCAACCTGCTCACGCGATCCACTCGCGATCAAGCGATTGTGTCGGGCTTGAGTGCAGC
>JAGNDY010000092.1 GCA_018003655.1 Candidatus Nanopelagicales bacterium | reverse complement strand
CCGCAGTGACGACAGCGGGGGGTCCTGGAAGGCGCCCACCGACGTTTCGGTCAAGGGTCGGGACGCGGTCTCGCCGCAAGTAGCCTCTTCAGCTGAAGGTACCAAGCTCGCCGCGACGTGGGCTCGCACCAACAACAATAGCCGCACGATCATTCAGTCCGCTGTCAGCACGAACGCTGTGTGGGGTTCCCCGAGTGACGTTTCGGAGGCTGGCCGCGACGCAGCCACACCGCAGATCGCATCCTCGGCAGACGGGAACAACATCACCATGATCTGGGTCGGGTTCGATGGTGTTAACGCGATCGCGAACGCCGCGACGAGCACGGACGGGGGCGCCAACTGGGGCAGTCATGCCGACCTGTCCACGCCGGGGCAGGACGCGGCCAATCCGCAAATTGCATCATCGTCGGACGGCACGCGACTCACCGCCGTCTGGTCGCGTTTCAATGGGGCCAACACGATCACCCAGGTGTCTACGGCAATCGTCGCTCCAGCGCCAAACCCAACGCCTATCAGCCCGTCCGGTGACCAAGCGGCGGTTTCCAACTGTGTGACTGCGGGCAACCGTCACTCAATCCCACGTCGCGGCACAAAGCGGCTCATGAGGCCTCACTGCAAGACCAACGCCGGTCACCGCGTTGGTGTCGCAGTCTCGGCACACCGGCGCGGTGACCTGCGCAACTATCGACTCTTTTGTCAGGTGTCGAAGAAGCGAACCGCAAAGACCCGCGCGACTCGTTACGGCGATGGCTCCCGATATTGCCGGGGCGGGTCACTGAAGATCCGGACGTACGGTTACCGACTACGGTTGCGAATCACCTGGTTCGCACCGAAAACCGCTGACTTGCGCGCCTACCAACGCTCAAAGAAGTATGCGAACTAAACGGGTCGACATCGCTTGCTGCCTGTGCGGACAAGGGCTAACAACGCCGCCGCTATCGTCTTTTGGTGTTCGCTGAACTACAATCGTCACGTTGCGCACCGCGCGACGAGTCGAGTGTGATCGGGCGGTCCAATGCCAGAAGCAGATAGAGAGCCAGAGGGTGCGCGGCAGCGTGAGAAATGGGAAGCGCCTCGCGCGCGCTTGCTGGGATTTGTGCACGGCGCGATGAAAAACAAGGCGGGCAATGCCAAAGACGGAACGATGGTCAATATGAGAGCGAGTTAGAGCCTTACAGCGACCTCATCAGTGATGCTTTTGGGTGAGCCCAGGCCCATTGAGTCTCGTTCGATCCGCGCTAGGGGCATGGCCCGGAGGGCGCTAAACCCCGGGTGTCTGGCGGGGGCTGAGAATTGACTCAAGACGATCCAGCGCTACCCAGAAACCCTCGCCGCCGCCGACGTGGCCTTGCCAGATCTCCGGGATGAAGCTCGCCGTTGGTATCAGCCGATTGATTTGCTCGGCCAGAATCGGCCAATCGATCTCGCCTTCCTCCACTTGCAGGCCTTCACCGTCGCTGGATGCGGCGTCGACCAGATGTAGATGCGCTGACCGGGGTGCCAGGATTTCAACCGCATCGCTGAAGGACGCGCGTGCCAGGGTGCATGCGAGCTTCGTGTGCGAGATGTCGAGGCACAGACGAACGCCGTGGGATTTCGAGAAGTCGGCAGCTTCACGCGGATCAACAAATAGATTGTGGAATCGCTGGCCCCCCATCAACCACGGATATGGCGGCATGGTCTGGATGATGATTTCCACACCTGTTTGATCCACGGCCGCCAGTGAGTCCGCCACCTGTTCGTACAGCCTGGGACGGTCGCTTGCTTTGACCGCAGCGTCGGGGCTGAAACCGCCGACGTTGACGATGATGAGCGGCCGCTGAGCCCGCGAGAACTTCGGAGCCAACTTCTGCGTGATCTCCACAACCCGCTCAAGCTCAGTGATCGATCGCTTCCTGGTGTCATCGTCGGCGGTGGCGAGGTCGAGCAGGTGATCGTCGGCAAATAACTCGGGACAGTGGACGACGAGATCCAGGTCAAGCTCTTCCGGCACCAGCTGGCCTACATCCATCTCCATGTCGCGGTATGAGAGGTGGAATTCCAACAGGTCGGGATTGGACTTCACCATGAGCTGGCGGTAGTCATGGAAGCGAACCGGCAGGCCCCACGGGCGGGTAAAACTAAACTGTCGTGGCTGTGTCGCAGGATTCAGATCCGATTCGTAGAAGAAATCGCCAGCCGGTACTGCCCGTGTCAGTCGTAGTCCGGTCAGGCGGGACTTCGCGTTCGGTTGCAAACCGCGCCCCGGGCTGCGGATGTCAAGATCGTCTGTGTCGACGACATGACCCATAGGCAGATCGGTTCGGGCGACGATGCTTTTCGCCAGCGACAGCCGGTTGAGTTGCTCGCCCTGCGTGATCACACGCGGTTGGGTAGACCCAAGAGCTTCTTCGAGTTGACGAATCTCGACCACCATCTGGCCAAACTCGGCAGGCTCCAGACTGACCTGATGGTCAGTCCCACGGCCTCGCCTATCGAGCGTAATGTGCTTCTCAACGATCTTGGCCCCGCGGGCAACAGCCGCAATCGCGATGTGGTGTCCGCGTTCGTGACCGGAGTACCCGACGAGGCAATCGCCAATCTCCGCGAGTCGATCCATATACCGGAGTTGAACGTCTTTGAACGGGCTCGGATATGAGGAATTGCAATGCAGCAACGCAAACGGACTAGGCAGTGACTTCAGCAGCGCGATCGATTCCACGATCTCGGGCTCAGTGGACATCCCGGTCGACACGATCAACGGTCGACCCGTCGCGCCGAGCTGCGTGAGCAGATCGTGATTAGTCAAATCTGCAGACGCCACCTTGTAGCCAGGCATTCCGTAGTCCTCAAGCAGTTTGGCGGTCGGAATATCCCATGGAGTACACAGCGGGATCAGGCCGCTGGCCCTCGCATAGTCAAAGGCCTCGATCATCTGGTCGACTGTCAGTACCGATTCCGCCAGTAGGTCAAGCGTGTACTGGGCCCCGAGATCTTCACTTGCAAACCCGGTGCTACTGGTTCGATACAGAGCCGCCATATCCCGCATCTGAAACTTCGCACAGTCGGCTCCAGCTACGGCAGCCGCGTCGACCAAACGTTTCGCTGTGTCCAGACTGCCATTGTGATTGATTCCGATTTCTGCGATCAGGAAAGCCGGTTCCGCTGGCGTGATGTGTCGCCCCGATATGGCGAAGGATTTGGTCCTAGGTCGAGCGATTGCGATAACTCGGCGTCGATCATCGAGGACCGGGATGAGCTCAACCCCGCCACCAAACAGGCGGGTGAAAGTCGAGGGCGACGCACCCTCTGGTGCGGTAATGCAGCCACGATTCGCGATTTCGGAGCAGCGATCAGTAAGCGAAGGCGAGTCAGTTGCAACCAGCCATCGGCGGAAGTCCCCGTCAGTGAGGGCTCCGACGAGGCTACCGTTTGATTTTACGACAAAGACCGCCCGGCTCTTGTTCTCAGTTATTCGGCGAAGCACCGTCTCGATCGGTTCGTCTTCGTGGACAAGGTAGGCGGCGACGTCACTTTCCATAAGCATCCGCTTCACCACCCATCAGGTGCTGAGCCTGCATGAGATCGGCCTCAGTATCGATATCGAGCCCCTCGTCCTCGGCCATCACGAAGAGAGACACCCGACCGGAGATTCGATTTCTGGACTCAAGTAGCCCCGCAACCGACGTGATGTAGAGGCTACCCGTCTCGCGGTAGGTTCGCGAGGTTGGTTTGAGGTCCTGCCTGCGCGGACGAAGCCCGGGATCGTAAAGCGCCGAAGGTGAATCGATCGGGCCCCGCCAGAGGAAAGGAGGCTGCGCGACGACTCCGACCAGCGAATCGACGTCCGCCGACCGGTACTGCGCGATCGCCAGGTCCAGTGTCCCTTGGTGCCGGATAGGTGACGTCGCCTGCATTAGCACGATGTGCCGGACATCGTCGGGTGTCTCCATGGCTTCAAGTGCGTGCACCAGCGCCGGTTCGGTCGGACTGTGGTCCGTGGCGAGGTGTTTCGGACGGCGGACGATTTCGGCTCCAAGTCCTTCCGCTAGTGCCAAAATCTCATCGTCTTCACTGGTCACCACACACCGAAGCTGAGCCTGCGCCGAGTCAATCGCTGCTATGGTCCACGCGAGCAGGGGACGGCCCGCCAGCATCCTCAGGTTCTTACGGAAGACGCCCTTCGAGCCACCCCGCGCGGGCACCACGACGACGAACTCGGCTTTCTGACGCACAATCATCGTGAACTCCATCCGCAGCTGTGCATTTGGAATAACCTCGGTTCCGTACTTGGTGATTATTCACCCCGACAGCGTCGAAATCCGGTCAGCGATGGCCACCGCTGGTTCATGGGTCGGCACAGCGGCCTTCGTAGCTTGCGAAGAACCCCATTGCTGCATGCAGTAGCGGTCCCAGAGTTCCTCCAGCCACCGAGGAGGAGCCGAGCAGTACGCGTACGACGCAATTCCCGCTGCGGATGACTCGAGGATGCCGGTTGAGAAGTGCGCCAAGACGGGACCGGGCAGGCTTCTCAGCTCGGAGGACCCGACTATCTCAACGCCCTCGTGGGCCCAAATGCGATGCTGCAACCGACTCTGAATGTCGGACTCAACCGGGTGAGGGCGGTACCTCACAGTGTGCTCGCTTCGAAGGCTCGCGACTGACATTCGGGTCGTCGAGCGGGGTAGCTCGGCACCGTGAAGTTGGCCAAGAAAGGTGACCGCGTTCTCGCTGCTGCCGTCGCGCTGCGTTGAGTGCGCAGCGGAGTCGACATTGGCGTTCCAAAGTAGCTGTGAGCCTACGGGTTGCCCGTTGATGCCGCGCGCGCCCCCAGCCCAGAAACGCAGGTCTTCTTCTGACCAGGCGAGGAGCGTCGTGTTTCTGGGTAGGGGGGGTGCGAACGGAGTGAGGACGCCGTGTTGCACCACGAAATAGGGAACATGCAGTCGCTGTGAAACGGCGTAGGCGGCGGCACCTGCCGGTAGATAGTTGCCGACGGAAACAACCGCGCACGGATTGGTGGGGAGCTGGGCGGAAATCTCCGATCGCAGGTTCAGCACGCGACTGTGGCCTTCGCCTGGGAATAGCCCCTCAACCGGAAGACTCGACAGGACGCAGACATGCCTCCCGGACTCATGCAACTTGCGAACAGGATCGACGAGGGCCGCCCGCAAACTTGGTTCCAGCCCGTCCAAGGCGAGCAGCACAGAGCCGTTCTTCGGGTCGCCCCACGATGAAAGGCGAAGCGTTGGTGTCTTCTGCTTTCTGTTGCGCAGAGAGCGTAGTGCGCCAACTACTCCTTTCTGCCGTCGTTGCCAGGCCTGCCACGCCTCCAGTTCGTGGTTGATCAGCACAAGTCCGCCAGCAATTGTGCGCACCTATGGCGGTATGTGTGTTGAGCAAGAGTTCGGCGTCTTGCCGAATCCCTGATCGCGTCGGCCCACACCGAATCACGCTTGGCACGTTCCACAGCCTCGATCGCTTCTTGCGCCTCTTGGAATACGATCACTTCGCGGCCCGGTTCGTAAAGCGCTTCGACGTCCGGGCGATCGATCAGTTCCAGCCCACCCACGCCGGCTGCCTCGAATGTGACCATCGTGAAGCCCTCGTGACCCACGCCGTGCCGGTTCAACACGGCCGTTGCCTGCGCCATTGCGGTGGCTGCAAGCTCGCGCGGCAGATCGCGCCCGGCTGGCAGGTTGGGCCGATACCAACTCAGACTGCGGCCGCGATCAACTAGGTGGTGCGACCAGTCGCGTCCATACGCCCGCACCTCCAGTCCAGCCCTTGAGATCTCTTTCAGGGAGCGTTCGCGATTTGAATATCTAGCTCCGACAAGGACCACGTCGGCCGTTCGTTTGTCGGTGTCGCGCGTTGGCGTTAGGCGTTCGTCGAATGCGTTCGGCAGATGGATCGCCGCCACCCCCTGTGCCACCAGGCGTTGCGTATCCGAGGGTGAATACGACGCGACCAAGTCATATCCCTCCAGCCCTTCGACGGTGTGATGCATGCGGCTGAGTTCGTCGTAGAGCCACAACGCAGTCGTCGTGCCATCGGCACGAACGCTACCGATAAATCCGGGGTCGAGGGTGTCGCCCTTAACGACAAGTAGCAGGTCTGGTCGGATGTTCTGCACCTGGCAGGAGACCCGATTCGAAGCCGCGGCCATCTCCGCATCGACGGGATCACTACCGAACCGCCTGGGGATGTCGTATCGAAGCTTGGCCGAGAGCTTGCCGACGAGCCCGCTGCGTGCGTCGTAGATGACGGGCACGACTTCGTGACCACATTGTTCAAGTCCGTGCTGAATCGATTTCCAATAGCCGTGGAAGACCGGTGAAACCAACGCTATGCGCACTGTTGGCTCACGACTGGTCGGACGGACATGTGTCGCCGCATCCGGCTTCGCCGACCAAATCGTGCAGCAGCTAGGTCACTCCACATCTTGTCAATCTTGATTTCCGGCATCGTCGTTGGAGCCGTTGGAGCCGTTGGAGCCGTTGG
>JAGNDY010000091.1 GCA_018003655.1 Candidatus Nanopelagicales bacterium | reverse complement strand
GAGGCTGCTCAGTTGCTCAAGTACCGAGCGTTCGGCCTGGTCCTCACGAGTCCGCTTGAGCGGGCGGCAGACACTGCCAAGCTCGCCGGGCTGACGGCTGACGACACCGACGACAATTTGTTGGAGTGGGACTACGGCGCGTGGGAAGGCCGCACGACCCTCGACATTCGCGCGGAACTCGGCCAACCTGACTGGGTCATTTGGGATCATCCGGTCCCGCCCGGTAAGACGCCCGGTGAAACGACCAATCAGGTCGCGGAACGCTGCCGGAAGGTACTTGCCAGATGTGAGCCGGTCCTTGGGCAGGGCCGCGACTGCGCCCTCGTCGCACACGGCCACGTCCTGCGAATCCTCACGGCTACCTGGCTCGGGTTGTCCTCGGACATGGGTCGGCTGTTCGAACTCGATCCAGGTGCGTTGAGCATGCTGGGCTACGAACGCGACCAGCGGGTCTTGACGGGTTGGAATATCACCGCCGAGGGCGACTGAACCCGAGGCTTGCGGGGGGACGGGCGCAACCATCTCTATGGTGGAACAGTTCAAGCAACGCGACCGACATCGAAAGGACGTCGATCCATGAGGCATCTGTTGCTCGAGGCCCTGGCACAGCGTGATTTGGCTGCGAAGTCCGCCACCTTTGCCGCGGCCGCAAATGTCGGCTCCACCTTTGCCCCGAACCTGCTTCCACGCAAGCCAATCGATCAGGCGATAGCCACTGGCGCCTCCGCAGCCGTGACGTACGGAATCGCCAACATGACCCAGTCATTCATCGACGGCTTCTCTCGCCGGGTGGCGCCGGGCCGGGAGCGTTCTCGCACGGAGAGTCGCAAGTACCTCAACACGATTGCCAACCTCACGGCGGTCGGCGTGGGCCTGGGTTTGCAGCGTGCCTTCCCGGCTCAGCGTGGAGAACCTGTCAAGCGGGCGGCAGTTCGAACCCTCGGGTGGCAGGTGACCGCTTCGGGGTTGGTGGGAGTTGGCATCACGGCGACTGTGGGGCTGGCTGAGGAGTACGCCCGTCGCCGAGGTGGGAAACTCCACCCAGCCGTGGTTCCCCTTGGGTTCATTGTGGGATCAGTGATGTCAGCTTCGGAGATCGTCTGGTACCGGCGCAATCAGGCGGGTCAGCAGGCAGTGACGCAATCCCTTCCGCAGGGCCTTTTGGTGATGGGAGGCCTCTCGGCGCTCGGCTATGCCGAGACCCGGTTTGCTCGCCTCATTGCCGCAGGCGTGCGCCGCACGGTTCCTGGGCTCGCGCTCCTGGCCGAACCCATAGGGCATGCAGTTGGTTTGGGTGCCTTGGCCGGGGCTGTGGGTATCGGGATGGACTATGCCTACCGACAAGCCGAACAGGGTGGTGCTGCCATCGAAGAGGCCTACGACGAGCCACCGATTGCCACCGGTGTCAGCGGTGGCCCGGGCTCGCAAATCACGTGGGCGTCACTGAGCCGCGAAGGACGCCGGTTTGTCAACATGGCGCTGACGCCGGACGAAATCGCAGGTGTCACGGGAACACCGGCGCAGGCGCCGATCCGGGCCTTCGTTGGGCTCGACTCAGCTCCCACGGTCGATGCGCGGGTAGCAACAGCGATGGACGAACTTGAGAAGCTCGGTGCCTTCGAGAAATCAGTGCTCTGCCTGTGTTCTCCAACTGGGACCGGCTACATCAACTACGTGATGGCCGAGACACTGGAATACGCCACCGATGGCGATTGTGCGATCGTGGCGCTGCAGTATTCGCTGCGACCGTCGTTCTTGTCGTTGGACCGCGTGAAGCTCGGCCGCGAGCAGAACCGGGCATTGCTGCATGCGGTACACGGGCGCTTGATGGGGATTAGCCCCGACCGGCGTCCACGGCTGGTGGCCTTCGGCGAGAGTCTCGGAGCTCACACGTTGCAGGACGCATTCATGCACGAGGGAACGAGCGGACTGCACCGCGCAGGGATTCAGCGAGCCCTGTTCATCGGGACGCCCGCAGAGAGCAAGTGGATGGAGCAATGGCAACTCGACCCGGCTCGCTACGACCCCAATCACGAGGTCGTCCAAGTAGCCTCCTACGGCGAGTGGCAGCGACTCTCGCCCGAGGCGCAACTGGCGTGCCGCATCATTCTGCTGACCCACCACGAGGATCCGATCAGCAAATTCTCGCCAGCCTTGATGGTCCAGGCTCCCGAATGGATGAGCGAGGGTCCAGGTCGGTCGCCTGCCCTGGCCGATGGCGTCAACTGGCAGCCCTTCACCTCCTTTGTGCTGACAGCGGTCGACATGAAGAACGCCACCGAGGTAGTTCCTGGCAAGTTCGAGGCGAGGGGACACGACTACCGCGCGGATCTTGCGCGATTCACCGTGTTGGCGTTTGACCTGCAAGTCGGCGCCGAACTGCTTGCTGACATTGAAGTCGCGCTGCGGGCGCGAGAGTTGCAATGGGCCGAGCAGCGGCTCAAAGCCGAGAAGCGCGCCCAAGCCATGGAAGCGATCAATCGGCAACTCGCATCGTGGGGTGTCTCCGACTCAGCCCCTGGGAGCCCGTCGATCACCGCAACGGCCGCCGGAGCCTTCGTTAACTCTGAGGGCTCCGACGGCACCGGTGGCTCCGGCCAGGCCGCGCTGCCCATTGATGACAATCTGCTGGTCGGCGCCAGCGGCGGGGGCGACCCGGCAGAAGGCGTGCATTGACGTGGCACAGGATTTCGGCAAAGCCGAACTCGGCAAGCTCTTCACCGAAAAGCACGCCGAGGCGGTCCGCGAGTTGGGCCGATTCAACCTCGCCGTTTTCGGCAAGACCGGGGTCGGCAAATCGACGCTGATCAACGCGGTATTCGGTCGGCAAGTGGCCGCGACCGGAACGGGCGCGCCGGTAACGACTGGGTTGGAGTACTACGAACACCCCGACGGCATCCTCGGACTGTACGACTCCCAGGGGTTTGAAACCGGCCATGCCGGCGACGCGGTACTGCGCGGCCTGGAGCAGATCGTCAACGAGAGCCGCGCACAGCCGATCGAGCGACAGATCCACGCTGCCTGGTATCTGGTGCGGTGGAGTGACCGACGCTTTGAATCGGCCCAGGCCGAGTTTGTCAGGCGCCTGTCGGAATTGGTTCCGGTCGTCTTCGTGCTCAGCCAGGTTCCGATGGCCGCCGATGGTCGGATTCACCAAGATGCGATCGCGCTGGCCCGATACATCGAGTCGTATGACCTGCCGATCTCGCCCTGGAACTCCGTCATCCTTACCAATGCTTTGCCCGACGACTTCCTCAAGACGATGGTGTTTGGCCTCGACACTTTGCTAGACGCAACCTTCGCAACGGCGCCGGAGGCCACCCGCCGGGCACTGATCGCCGCGCAACTGGTCAATAAGGAGCGTAAAAGACAGGCTGCTACGACGATTGTCAAAGCGGCTGCCTCGTCGGCATTAGCCACCGGCATCACACCCATCCCGTTCTCCGACGCCGCGATCTTGATCCCACTGCAGATCGCCATGATCGCGCGAATCACCGCTGTCTACGGGTTGACGGTCCCCGCCTCCAAAATGGCGGCACTAGTGGGCTCGCTGATGTTGTCCAGTGGAGCAACCACTGCAGGGCGCTGGCTGGTGGGATCGATCCTGCGGATGACCCCAGGTGGGCAGATCCCGGCGATGGCAATCTCCGGTGCCGTCGCGGGCACCCTGACCAGCGCAATCGGACGCGCCTGGATAGAGGTATGCGAGCGGATGCTCGAACACGACGCCGCGGGCTCTCCGTTGGATACCGATGCCCTGCAGGAACTGTTTCGGCAGGAGTTCAAGCGACGCTTCCGTACCAACCAGCATTAACGGGCCTCGCGGCCTCGTTCCGCTGGTCCGCTAGGCCTTGGCCCCCACGGCCAGGACGCTTTCTAGCGACTCGATCAGGCAGTCGGTCAGCTGATCGGGGTTTTCCACCGCGCCTCGGTCGATATTGACTCCGAGGAAGCACTTGCCGTCGTAGGACATCAGGGCGACGTTCACTGCGGCGCCACCCTTGGGTGCGAAGGGAATCATCGATTCCAACTTGGCCCCAGCGAAGTACACGGGGATCGGTGGCCCGGGCACGTTGGTGGCAGCGAAGTCAGTGCCCTTCATGAGTCCACCGGCGATGTTGGTGGTGAGTGCTTTGGGCAGCACCGTCAACAGTTGGTAGATGACGTCAGAGAGGGGGAGTGCTGGTTCGTCCCTGGCCTGCACGAGCATTGGGTGCAGTTGCTTCATCCTGTCCTTGGCGTCGGTGACCGTGATCGGGACGGCAAACCGGGCCGGCACCCACTGGTTTCCACTGCTGACATCGCCGAGAGCGCGCACGCTGATGGGCATGTTGACTCGCAGCGCATCGGGAACTTCACCGTGGGCCTGGTGGTACAGGTACAGGCCTCCGGTGACGGCCGCCATGAAAGCGTCGTTGATGGTTCCCTTGACCGCCTTGGCCGCAGCTTTCAGATCATCAAGGGGAATCTCGATGACTGAGAACGCCACGGACAGAGAACGATTGGTCCACAGCGGTGACAACGGCTTGGATGCAGGCGCCAACAGCCGTGAGGCGGAGGCGACCCACTCCTGACCGCCGACGACGGCTCCGCCGGGGTCGGTGACGGCTTTGCGCGCGAGCCCGGCGGCGTATTTGGTGCCGGACTTGGCGTCCTTGAGTAGGCCCTTGGCTTCAAACTCGACACCCTGCTCGATGCGATCTGCGGCGTCGGAAACTCGCACCCGCGGAGCGTCAGGCATGGGCCCGAGATCGGTTTCGAAATCGGGAGTCAACTCGAACAGCGAGGCGGCCATTTGCATGCCACCCATTCCATCGGTGATCGAGTGGTGGAGCTTCATGATGAATGCGGACTTGCCCCGGGCGAGACCGGTAACGATGTGCAGTTCCCAGAGCGGCCGGGCGCGGTCGAAGTCCTGTTCGCTGATTCGTTCGGCCAGTTCCAGCACCTCCGGCATTCCGGCGTTCTTGCCAGGAACTCTTTCCCATCGGAGGTGGTAACCGAGATCAAAGTTGGGGTCGGTCTCCCACCGGGGAGGCAGGAGGGAGAAGGGGTTGCCGACCGCACGCTGCCGCAGCTTGGGGTTGGCAAGAGTCATCCGTTCGATTCGCTCATTGACCACTGCCCGGTCGGGGACCTTGTCGAGGTTGACGACCAAGGAGATCACCGATCGAAGGACTGGGTCACCCTCAACCCCGTACATGACTGCGTCAAATGCGCCCATTCGTGGATCAATGTCATTCATGGGGTACATCGTGGTGGATTGAGACGGCTTTTGCGACCCGATGCTGAGAAGATGCGGCTGTGTCAGTGACGAACTCCCCAACCAGAGCTCTGCCCGCACCGTTGTTGCGACATCTTGTGGTTGGTGGCCTAAAGTCCTACGGCGATCCACCGACCCGGGTCCCGTTGGCGCCGTTGACCTTGGTCTTCGGACCGAACTCCGCCGGCAAGTCGTCATTGTTGTCGACGCTGACTCTGCTGCGGCAGACGATGGCGTCCGAGCGACCGTTCCAACTGCGCACCCGGGGCGACTTAGCGGACGTCGGGTCCTTCCGCCTGGCTGTGCACCGCCACGATGCGAACCGTCGAATCACCCTCGGCATCGGATTTACCTCACCGAACCAGACCGGACAGAGCTTGCTGTCGGGCGACACAGTGCGCGAGCTGACTTTCGGCTATGGCTGGGACAGCGGAGAAGAGTGCCCCGGCGACACCCGATTCAGTATTGATCTGGACGGCTACCGGGCACAGTTCGATGTGGATGACGAGGGCCGTCACGATGGCGCTGCCGAGAGTTCCGAGTGGGTCGACTTCCTCACCTCCCTCGCCTTGGCCAGAGAAGTACTTCCGCCGCTGTCGCCGGTCCTCACCCCCGCAGTGATGCGCAACCGGGATGACGACGATCCGGACGGTGCATTGGCCCAGGGTGATCCAGTGGCAGCGATCCGTCTGCGGCTGGCCGTACAGCTGCACTCCGAGTTGATCGAGGTCCTGTCCCGAATCGCCTACATCGGTCCGATTCGGGCGCGCCCAGAACGAACCTCGAGTTTGAGTACGACTGCGTATCGATACGTCGGACCTGAAGGCGAACACACCACCGAGGTGCTGTCGGACAACCCAGATCTGGTGGGTCGGGTTAACGAGTGGTTCGGCCAGATGGGCATCGGTTATGAGGTGCGAATCGTCACCCCGGCCTCGGCCGAGGTTTCCATGACCGCCGGTGACTTTGCGGTCCTTGGTCTCGTGGACGTGCGTGAATCGAAACCGAGCCTGGTGTCGTCTCGAGCAGTGGGCTACGGCATCAGCCAGATCACCCCGATCGTCGCCCAGTCCCTGCTAAGCCGAAATGGCATGTTGCTCATTGAGCAACCGGAGGTTCACATCCACCCGAAACTGCAGGCCGAGGTTGGCGACCTGTTGATTCACTCCGTGCAGGAACGTGGCAATCAGTTGCTGGTGGAAACTCATTCCGAGCACCTCCTGCTCAGACTCCTGCGTCGTGTGCGGGAAGGCGTCCT
>JAGNDY010000090.1 GCA_018003655.1 Candidatus Nanopelagicales bacterium | reverse complement strand
TGGTTCATCCGAGACCGCGACTGCGGCGTCGGTTATTGACGACTCAATCAACGTAGCACCGGTTCAGGCACACCTAGGTGGGTGCTTTGTGCCTGTGGATTACTTTCTGTAACGCTGTTTTGTGGGTCAGGTCACGATTTCTGCTGCAAACAGGCACTCTGTGTAGTGTCCACAAGCAGCCGCAAGGTGCAGCACTTCACAGAGCGAAACCTGTGTTCACAGGTTGTCCACAGGCCTCAGGCGCTGTGGGAATCGCCGGAGGCCGCAACGATCCGTTCGATCAGCCCTGCGACCCCGTCCTCCGTGTGCGGCGGAAGGATGCGATCGGCTCCCACCTCGGCTAGGACATGGGCGTGCGCGTTGCCGACCGCCCAACCCTCGCCCGCCCACCGCAGCATCGGCAGGTCGTTGGGCATGTCGCCCACGGCGATCACGTCTTCGCGCGCGATCCCGTGGGTCTTGGCCAGCCACGCGACGCCGGACTCCTTCGACGTGGTGGCGGCTGATAGCTCGAGCAAGACACTGCTCGGAGTCGAGTGGGTCACGGTCACCACGCCGGCGAGGACCTCCGTGAGTTGAACCATCGTGTCGTCGGGATCGAGAAGTCCGCCGTCCGGCCCACGGGCCAGCAGCTTGACGACATCGCCGCGAGCGATGAGGTCGGCGATCGGAGCGACGGGTGCCTCGATCGGAATGCCCAGACGTGCGCGGAAGCCGGGCTCGTGCCCAAACTCGGTGTTCGTCAGCGGAGCTTGGTCGTACGGGTTGTCGGTTGGCGTGGAACGAAGAGGCGTGCCCGCTCGGACATTCTCCACTCCGAACGTCGCGCCTGGCATGAACTCCCGGATCCGAGCAACCGCCTCGTTCGCGGCCTCGCCGGCGATCGGGAACGTCTCCTCGACGACTCGCTTGTCCAGGTCAATGAGCACCGCACCGTTGGCGGCGGCGGCGTAGCCGTGCCACCCGGTCTGGTTCGCTACTGGAGCCAACCAGCGGGGAGGTCTGCCGGTGACGAGTGTGACGAGGAGTCCGTTGCGCCGGGCCAGCTCGAGTGCGGCCGCGGAGCGTGGCGAGACCGTGCCGTCGGGTTGCAGCAGCGTGCCGTCGAGGTCGGTGGCGATCATCCGGCGCCGGGTCGTCATCTTGGTTCCTGGCGCCGCATCGCGGCTAATTGTTCGCCAGCTCGGCGCGGCCACCCAGGAAGGGCTGCAGCGCAGCCGGAACCCGAACCGAACCGTCGGCCTGTTGGTGGTTCTCCAACAGCGCGACGATGATCCGGGTCATCGCGCACAGCGTGCCGTTGAGGGTGGCCACCGGAGCGACACCGTCGCCGTCGCGGGTGCGAATCCGCAGCCGCCGGGACTGGAACGACGTGCAGTTCGACGTCGAGGTGACCTCCCGGTAGCGCTGCTGGGTCGGGACCCACGCCTCGCAATCGAACTTGCGGGCCGCGCTGGCGCCGAGATCGCCGGACGCGACATCGATGACTCGGTACGGGAGCTCAAGCGCGTCGAGGAATTCCCGCTCCCAGGCCAGCAGCCGCAGGTGCTCGGCGTCGGCCTCCTCCGGTTGGCAGAACGAGAACATCTCAACCTTGTCGAACCAGTGGACCCGGAAGATTCCGCGGGTGTCCTTGCCGTGCGACCCGGCCTCGCGGCGGAAGCACGGCGAATACCCGACGTAGCGCAGCGGCAACGAGGACGCGTCGAGCACCTCGTCCATGTGGTACGCCGCGAGCGGGACCTCGGCCGTTCCGACCAGATACATGTCGTCGGCCTCTAGCCGGTAGACGTTCTCGGCAGCCTGGCCCAGGAACCCGGTCCCTTCCATCGCGGCGGGCTTGACCAACGCGGGCGGGATCATCGGGATCAGGCCGTTGCCGGTGGCGAGCTTCATCGCCAAACCCAACAGCGCGAACTCAAGTTCCGCGCCGACCCCGGTCAGGTAGTAGAAGCGGCTGCCCGAGACCTTTGCGCCGCGTTCGATGTCGATAGCCCCGAGGAGTTGGCCGAGCTCGACGTGGTCGAGCGGCTGGAACCCCTCTGCCGCAAAGTCGCGTGGAGTGCCGACGGTTTCGACGAGCTCGAAGTCCTCCTCGCCACCGACGGGTGCGCGGGTATCAATCAGGTTCGATAGCGCGGCGACGGCCTCGGTTGCCTGCGCATCGGCACTTCGCTGGGCAACTTCGGCGTCCTTGACGGCCTCGCTCATGGTGGCGGCCTGCTCCATGAGGGCGTCGAGTTCGACCAGGATCTCGCGTTTCTGACCGTCGTTGTCGGCCTTGCGCAGCTTGCCCTGCAGCGGGCCGATCTGCTTGCCGAGGCGCTTCTGGTCGGCGCGAAGGTCATCGAACGCTCCAGCGGCAGCCCGGCGGGCCTGGTCGGCAGCCAGGGCCGCATCCACGAGCGTGGGGTCCTCGCCACGAGCCTCCTGCGATGCGCGTGCTCGGTCCGGATCGTCGCGCAGAACCTTCAGATCAATCACCCCCCGAGCCTAATGACCCGGCGAACCTGCCGCCCGGGAACCCCATTCGGACTTTGCTACCGCAACACCCCGTAGGCGCGGCCCGTTAGGGCACGCGCCCGGGGTGTTGCGGTAGCAAAGTGGAACAGGGGTTACCCGCTGAGCGTTGGCGTTACAAATACGGGCCGCTGTGGCCGGCGCCTTGGCCGGGTGGGACTGGGCCGCCGTCGTCGGGATCCATGCCGGAACCGATAGCGGCGCGCCGACGCATCTCCTCGAACTGCGCCCGGGCGGCCATCTGCTGAGCGAACATCGCGGTTTGGATGCCGTGGAACAGCCCCTCCAGCCACCCCACCAACTGCGCCTGGGCGATCCGGAGTTCGGCATCGCTGGGCGCAGACCCTTCCTCGAACGGCAGCGTCAGCCGCTCAAGTTCCTCGACGAGTTCGGGGGCCAGGCCTTCCTCAAGCTCGGTGATCGACTGGGCATAGATCTCTGCGAGCCGGGTGCGGCTGGCTTCATCGAGTGGAGCCGAGCGGACCTCGTCGAGCAGTTGTTTAATCATGCTGCCGATCCGCATCACCTTGGCGGGCTGCTCAACCAAATCGACCAGCGAAGCGTTGTCGTCGTCAGCGACGACGACAACCTGGCTCGATTCGTCGCCGACGGACGAACTTTCGGCGGAGATGTCGTCGGCGTCGGAGGCAGAGTCAGAGGGCGAGTCAGAGGGAGGGAACGTCATGGTCCAAGTGTCGCACCAGGCCGTAGGGGAAACCCTTGCGACTTTGCTACCGCAACACCCCGGGCGCGTGCCCTAAAGGGCCGCGCCTACGGGGTGTTGCGGTAGCAAAGTGGAACAGGGTTCACGGGACCGTCAAGATGATCTTCCCGACGTGGTGGCTGTCCTCCATGCGCTGATGCGCGGCGGCGACCTCGCTGATCGGCAGCACCGAATCAACGATCGGCTTGATCCGACCGTCCTCGATCAACGGCCACACACGGTCGACGACGTTGGCGCAGATCTGCGCCTTCTGCTCGACGGCTCGACTCCGCAGCGAGGTCGCGTGAATCGCGGCACGCTTGGACAGCAGCGTCGCGAGGTTCAATTCAGCCTTGATCCCGCCCTGCATGCCGATCACGACGAGCCGGCCGTCGACAGCCAGCGCATCGACATTGCGTTGGAGATACTTGGCTCCCATGTTGTCCAGAATGATGTCCGCACCGCGGCCGCTGGTCACGTATTTGACGTCCTCGACGAAGTCGCCTTCGTTGTAGTTGATCAGCACTTCGGCGCCCAGGTCACGGCAGATGGCGAGCTTCTCCGCCGACCCGGCCGTCACCCCGACGGTCGCACCGAACGCACGCGCAAGTTGGATCGAAAACGTGCCAATTCCGCCGGCACCGCCGTGCAGGAGGACGAAGTCGCCAGCCGCCATTCCGGCCACGTCGGCCAGGTTCGACCACGCGGTGCAGGCGACCTCGGGGATGCCCGAAGCCTTGATCACGTCGATTCCCGCGGGCAACGTCATCACTTGACCCACGGGAGCCACCACACGCTGGGCGTAACCGCCACCGGTCAGCAGCGCGCAGACCGAATCGCCGATGCGGGACTCGTCCACGTCGGGTCCAACCGCAGTCACGATCCCAGAACACTCCAGCCCCAGAATGTCCGAGGCGCCGGGTGGCGGCGGGTAGAAACCCATACGCTGCAGCACATCTGCCCGGTTCACCGCCGTCGCGGCGACCTCGATGAGCACCTCACCGGGACCCACTTGCGGGTCCGGCACCTCTTGCCATTGCATCGACTCGGTTCCACCCGGATTGGCAACGACCACGGCGTACACGCGTTCTCCCTAGATCTCGTCAGCGACTTTGGCGCGGGTCGACTCGTTCGTCGCGTGCTGAATGACGACGACGCGGTCGGCCGCCTGCAGGTGCATGTCGCCAGCGACATCGAACCGGTGTACGTGACCCTGCCGAACGACGGCGAGCACGATGGCGCCCCGATCTGCCAAGTCGCCAACGGGGATCCCGTATTCAGTCGGGTCGACCGGTCGTTCCTTGACCTCAAGGCCTTGGCCCGGCTCGATGAGGTCCTCAAGGATCGCGCCAGCGGTTGGCGAAACCAGCGAGATGCCCATGAGACGGCCGGCGGACTCAGCCGTGGTGATCACCGAGTCGGCTCCCGATTGCCGCAAGACCGCCACGTTCTGCAACTCGCGAGCCGCAGTGACGATGGTGGCGTTGGGCGCAAGTCGGCGACAGCTCAAAGTAACCAGGATCGAGGTGTCGTCGGCATCCAGGGCGATGACGACGCGGGCTGCCCGTTCGATGCCGGCCCGCAGGAGGATGTCGTCGCGGCGACCGCTGCCGACCACGCCGACGCACCCCATGGTGGTGGCCTCCTCGACGGAGTCGCGGTCGGTGCTGATAACCACGATCTGCGCCGCGTCACCGCCGTTGTCCAGCAGGGCCTGAACGGCCGCCCGGCCCTTAACTCCGAACCCGATCACGATGGTGTGGTTGCGCACTTTCTTCCTCCAGCGGGCTTCGCGGTATTCGGCTCGGGTGCGGGCGGTGAGGACTTCCAAGGTGCTGCCGACCAACACAATCAGGAAGATGATGCGCAGCGGGGTGATGATCACGGCGCTGATGAACCGCGCCCAGTCCGAACTGGGGACGATGTCGCCGTAGCCGGTCGTGGACAGGGTCACGGTGGCGAAGTAGAAGCAGTCCAGTGGGGTGAGCATCGTCCCGGGGTCACCTTGGCTGTCGGTATAGCCGCCGCGGCCGAGGTACACCAGGACCGTGGTGAAGATCAGGACGCCGAACGCGATGCCGAACCGCCAGTACACCGCCGACCAAAGGCTCTCCCGCCGACCGAGGAAGAACGACCCTCGTGAACCGAGCCCGCCCTTGGGGACGGTCAACCCCTCGGCGTTGGATTTGCGTGCGGCTTCCACGCTGAGAAACCTAAGCCGTACGCGCGGCTCGTCGCTTGCTGTGGCGTCCCTACGGCAGCGGGAGGATCGTGACTGACTCGTTGAGGCGGGCGCCACCTGGTGGGATGACCGCCAGGCCGGTTGCGCGGGAGAGGGCGAAAAGCCCGCCTGGGCCACCCGGGCGAACCAGCGACACCCCCGCCGTGCGCGCGCCGGTCGTGGTCACCGGCAGTAAGGAGGTCAGGTGGCGATCACCGGGAAGCGGCTCGTTCATTCGCTCATGGTTGGCCGGGTCCGGTAGGCCGGTGAGTGCGGCGAGGATCGGCGAGAGCAGCGTCACCAGCGTCGCGATCGCGTCGGCAGGTGACCCACCGCAGTGAATCAGCGGCCGACCGTCCTGCAGTTGTGCGAGCAACATGAAGCGCCCCGGCTTGCCGAGCACACCATCGACCAGCACGTCGGCATGCATGCCTTGTAGAACTCGACGCAGCGCCGCGTCGGAGGACAGTCCAGTCGTGACGATGACATCGGCGATCACGTCGTCGATCTCTTCGATGAGTTCCGCGTCGCCCGTTGTCACCCAGCGGGCGGGCTGTGCGCGACCCCGCAGTCCGGCGATCCAGCCGGGCAAGGCAGGGCTGACGGCATCGCGGGCAAGGCCGGCTCGCGGGACGCCTCGGTCGAGGGCATCGGTGCCGATGCGGATCAGCCCCACCGATGGCATCGGGATCATCGAAACCTCGTCGTTGCCTGCGGATGCGGCCAGTGCAGCGACCGCAGGGGTCACGCGTTCACCGGCGGGCAGCAACTCCGAGCCGAGACCGGCGTCGCTGCCGCGGGCGCGAACGCCAGACCCGGGCTCGATGTAGCTCGAACCTGAGGTCCCCGTACCGCCTGGCCCGGCCAGCTTGAGGAGTTCGCCTTCCACCCGGCAGCGGTTCGCCGCGACCACGCCGGTGACGCCTTGTCCGAGTGGTTCACCAGCGCTCGCGGGCGCGGCCTGGCCATCGCGCAGGAGCACGTGCTCGCTGGAGTCGTGATACTCCATGCTGGCCAACATGTCCCGCCGGGTAGGACGGCGAACGCGCCATGGTCCCGGGCCCGCCACTGCCCAGCCATCGGTGGTCGCGACGTCGTAGGCGGGCATGTCGGTGCGAGCGAGCAGCGGTTCGGCCAGGACCCCGCCGACCGCCTCCTCCG
>JAGNDY010000089.1 GCA_018003655.1 Candidatus Nanopelagicales bacterium | reverse complement strand
ATGCCGGAACCGTGAGCGGGAAACACCTGACACGCGGCATCACCGATGAGCGCGACTCGGTCGCTTGCGAGCCTGTCAAATGGTCGGCGCAGTGGGATGGATCGGTGGCCGCCGCTCACGCGCTCGCCGATCCACGGATTCGCGTCGACGAGTTCGCTGATCAGTCGCCGACCAGACGGATACCCGTGGGCAGGAATGCTGCCGGTCAGCAACGCGACTCGATCTCCTCGCAGCGTGAGGTTGACGGTCGAGAAGCCGCCGGCAGTACCGGTGAAAGCCAAGGTCTGGCCCTCCGGGACGCCATAGCCACGGAAGTAGCGCAGCGCGGCTCTCCGATTCGTCACCATTCGAACCTCTTGCGCGGCCGAACAGATGTCGTCGGCTGTGACTCGAGGCTGGTTGAGCAATCGCGCGCCGGACATGCCGGACCCGTCGACGAACCACCGAGCCCTCACCACTCCTGCACTGGTTTCCAAACCATCCTCGGTCAGAGCGCCCACCGTGACCCCTCCCCGCAGCTCGGCGCCGGCATCCTCGGCCAGGGACTGCAGGCGTTTGACCAGCAGGCCCATATCGACGTCGAGCAAATCGTGGTCGGTGATGATGATTCGCGCTGGTCCGTGGCCCGCCAACATATGGAACGGTTCGCGGTTACCGACCAGCTCGTCGCCTACCGGCTGGACCAACCCCGCTGCGGAGAACATCCAGCCGGGAACGCCGTTGAGCCAGTGGGCTCCCGCTTGTCCGTGTGGCTGACGGTCGAGGCAAACCGTTGAAAGGCCAAGGCGCGCGCAATGCAGGGCAGCGGCCGAACCTGCTGTGCCTGCTCCCACGATTGCGACGTCATAGCGGGTCTGGTTCAGCACGGTTCAACTGTGCCGCAGTGGCGGTAATTGCGTCAGCTATTCCAGAAGGCCGCGAGTTCCACGGCGTCGGCGGCTGCCTGTTCGTCACCTATGGCGATCGCCTCTGGGACCTCGTCGGGATCCATCAGCTTGGTCATATCGACCTTGGTTGGTCCTTTGGCGAAGGCTTTGGTACCGACGCGGTGCAGTTCGTTCAGCTCGTATTGGAACCTGCCCGGCTGCACGGTCATCGTCGGGATGGTCTGCTTGAAGCTGGCCCCCAGGGAGATCACCAGCGCCCGCTCGGCACCAGCCACGACGTCACAGTGGGTACCGGAACCGCTGACTCCACCATCCATGCACCACCGATCGTGGATTGGCTGTGGGCTGAAGACCCCCGGAACGGCACTGCTGCTGGCGGCCGCGCGGATCGCCGACAGGTTCGCCGACTGGGTCAGGATCAGTCGTTCGCCGGTGTACGTGTCAACCGTCGAGATGTGCAGGGCCGACGATGGCCAGCCCCGAGCCGCAATGGCGAACCCGGTGCTACGCCGCATCTCCGCCGCCGCGGGTGCGTGGGCCGCGAGCGCGGCATAGCCGATGTCGCGAACCGTCGCTGGAGTGGCGTCGGCTGCCTCTCGGAACATCTGCAGTGCCCGCAGCTGACTCGGGTGGAAGTCCGCAGCCGGGGCCAGTAGGCCGACGAGCGCTGGTACTCGGGAAATCCAGTCGACCTGTTTGCCGAATCGCTTGAGGCTGCCGTTCGCCAAGATCGATGCAACCAACGACCCTGCAGAGGTACCGACGATGATGTCGGCCGACCCCAGGTCGACTCCACGCTTGGCCAAGCCATTGATGTAGGCCACTTGCCAGGCAACGAAATAGATGCCGCCACCGCCGAGTACCAACGCGCGCTTCTTGCCCGCACCATACTTGGCGTCGTAGTCGATCGGCAGGGCCAGACCATCGTCAACGGGGACGTACTGGAGCCCGGGCGGAACGGCCGGCGGCTCGTCGGTAGCTGGAGCGGCAGTTGTGACCGAGGTCTGGGCAGGGGTCGTCATGGGTGAAGAGTAGGGAGCTACACGTGTGGTTGCTTGTCGGTTCGCTCGAACAATGCAACGCACTCGACGTGCTTGGTCATCGGAAAGATGTCGTACGAGACCAACCTGTTCAGCGAGTACTCGAGCCCGGCAAATGTCTTTGCGTCGCGCGCGAGGGCGACTGGATCGCACGCGACGTAGACGACTCGATTGGGCTGACGTCGGACGATTGCGCGGACTACCTCGCGCCCGGCACCTGCCCTCGGTGGATCAAGCACCACCAAGTCGACCGGTCGCCGCTTGCTGTGGCGTAGCCACGCAGTGACGTCACTGCGATGGTGATGAACCTGCGGAACGTCGGTGAGGTTGGCTCGGGCGGCGGTTACTGCGGCATGGTTGCCTTCGATCGCGTCAACCCGACCGGTGTCACCCACCGCCTCGGCGAGGAATGCCGCGAACAGGCCCGCACCGGAATAGAGGTCGAGCACGGTCTCGCCGGCTGTGGGAACCGCCAACTCGACGACCGCGTCGACCAGCAGCGTTGCTGCGGCCGGATGGACCTGCCAGAAAATGGTTGCCGGAATTTGCCAGGTCCGACGCTTCACTGCCTCAAGGAAGATCCGCGGGCCGGTGACTCCGTGGACGTAGACCTCACCGGAACTCGACTCCGCCGCCACGACCTCTGAATCAGTCGGCCATTGGGCCACGCGGGCCACGGCAGAGCGAATGCCCGGGCTCGAAATCGGACAGTTGCTCGCGGCAATCACCCTGCGCGAATTCGCGGCACGCAGTCCAAGTACCCCAGCGTCATCGGTCGCAAACCGCATGCGGGTCCGCCAGTCGAGCCCGTTGCCGTTGTCGGGTGGTTGGACATTGACGGCGTCAGTGAGTTCGACGTCGCCAATGCGGTCGATTCCACCGATGCGGCGCATCGCATCAACGATGACCGCGGCCTTAATCGCCCGCTGCTCGGGAAGGTCCGCGTGCTGCCAGTCGCAGCCACCGCACTCACCGGCAACTGGGCAGGGTGGGGTGACCCGGGCTGGTGATGCCGTCAAGACATCGGTGACCTCGGCCCGCAGGAACGCGCCGGCCTTCCCGTGGCCCACGACCCGCGCGCGAACGGCCTCACCTGGCAGGGCACCTCGCACAAAAACGACTCGGCCGTCGCTGCGGCCGAGGCACAGACCGCCGGCAACGGCAGACTCCACCGTCAACTCGACGGACTCTCCGATCGCGGGAGGGCGGGTTGGTTGGTCCGCGGACAACGAGGTGGGCACACGGTCATTGTCCACCTGGTCGCGCATTACCCATCACGGCGATGTACGTGCAGAACCCGAATGTGACGATCGCCTCAGGCGACAGTCACATCTAGACGGTTGGGGTGATCGAGGGGTACTTCGACATCCCAACCGTTTGCTATGCACAGCGCCAAGAGCTTGGCTGGCGTCGTGGGTGCCGGCAGAGCCGTAGCCAGCAGCCGTGCGAGTTCACCCTTGGCGGCTTTGTTGTGGTGGCTGACGGCGGTCTTGGCTCCACTGGAACCGCGTTGCCAGATTTTGACGGTCAGGCAACGCCGTTGCAGATCAGCCGGAACGGGCCACATCTTCACGTACGCAGCCGAACGCATGTCAATCAAAAGCCCACGTCCGATTCGTGCGCGGAATACCGGATCCAGTGCGGACCGCCAGGACGACGCGACGTTGCCGATTCCGGGCAGGTTGACGTCGGCCGACAGCCGGTACGCGCAGATGCGATCTGTTGGCGTGACCATCCCGAACAAACCCGACATGATCGCGATGCGGCTGTTCGCGGCGCGCAGTTCCGCACCATGCAGGCTCGGCAGGTCCAACGCCGCGAAGAGGACACCGGTGTAAATCGTGGCCGCCGGCGCCGTAGGGCCACCCCGCAGGCCAGCATTGAGCGCAACCAAGTCCGCCAACCCCGGTGGCAGGCCGAGGACTCTTCTGGCTGTCGCGGGGTCCGCTTCCCAACACAGACTGGTGAGGCTGTCCAGCACGGCCGCTCGGTGCGGGGTCAATTCGCCAGCCGACAGCCGTGCCAGATCCAGCGATCGACCGCGCTTGGGCGCAGTCTTGCCCTCCGACGGTGGCAGCAGGATAAGCATGCGACTCCTCGATAGACCTGCCCCGCGGGCGGGTGAGGTGGCTGATCAGATTCTGACCAATGCCCCGATTCGTCTTTGACCCGACCGTCGGCAATGATGCAGGGGTGGCACTCCGGCGTGAATGCGCAGGCCCGATTGGCGGCCGGCAATGACTGCCGCCGCAGCCCCGATCGGCGGCCGGCCGTGACGACCGCCGCAGGACTACTCGCGATCCTGGACCCTCCCGTCTCGTTACTCCCGGAACCGACACCGCTGCATCTATTGCCGCGGATCAGTGAGGAACTCGGCCGCGAAGTCTGGATCAAGCGCGACGACCTGACGGCAGTTGGCGTTGGTGGCAACAAGATCCGCAAACTCGAGTTCCTGCTAGGAGAGGCGTTGGATCAGGGCGCCGACACCCTCATCACGATCGGTGCTGCGCAGAGCAACCACTGTCGAGCAGTCGCCGCGGCCGCCGCAGTCATGGGAATGGACGCCCACTTGGTTCTCGGCGGTAGCGACCCCGGTAGCCGAACCGGCAATTTGTTGCTCGACGACTACCTCGGCGCAACCCTGGAGTTCTGCGACGTCGACGATTGGGCCACGTTGTTCGCCCGAGCCGAGGCTGCGGCACAGGCGGTCCAGCAGCGCGGCGGCGTTGCGTTCACCATGCCTGCTGGCGGGTCGACTCCCACGGGCGCCCTCGGATTCGCGCGCGCGTACGCGGAGTTGATCGAACAGTGCGATCGGCAGGGACTGGCACCGGCGACCGTCGTGCACGCGACGGGTTCTGGTGGCACCCAAGCAGGGTTGATCGCCGGACGGGAACTGCTCGGGGGTGGGCCAGCCATCGTCGGGGTGACAGTCGCGTTGGAGGGGTCACTCATGGCGCCAGTCGTGGATGCGGTGGCCGACGGCGCGCTGGCGCTGGTCGCGCAACTGGCGGCGAGCAGCGCAGGGTCGGGCGCTTCACCGACCGACGATGCCAGCGGACGCCGCGACCCCGCTGTGGTCATCGACGGCTACCTCGGCGCTGACTACGGCGTGCCGACGGAGGCTGGCGAGCGGGCTTTGACGACTTTGCTGCGGCGTGAGGGCATTCTGCTTGATCCCGTCTACACCGCTAAGGCCTTCGCCGCAGTTCTCGCGATGGACCCGGCGCTTGGCGATGGACCGTTGGTTTTCTGGCACACCGGCGGTGCACCAGCCGTCTTTGCTGAAAGGGGAGGCCATTGACCAGCTACGCGGTGATCGGCGCGGGTGCGATCGGCGGGTTCTACGGTGCCCGGCTGGCCCGCAGCGGACAAGAGGTCCACTTCTTGTTTCGCGGCCGTGCACAACACGTCGACAAGAACGGCCTGCAGATTATCTCGACTGAGGGCGACTTCGAACTGACGGAGCTGAACGCCTACGCCGACTGGTCAGCGCTGCCGAGAGTCGACGTGGCGATTGTCGCGGTCAAGAGCGGGGCAAACGCAGACGTTGCTAGCCGGGTAGGGGCCATCCTCAAGCCTGGTGGCGCGGTACTTCTCATCCAGAATGGGCTCGGAGCTGAACCTGGGTACTCCGCCGCGATCGGCGATCCAGGGGTTGTTATTGGCGGCCTGGCGTTCATCAGTGTGGTCCTTGAGTCTCCGAATCAGATCCGCCACTTCGACTTTGGCACGATGACCATGGGGCAGTACTCATCGGACTACGCAGCGGCAGGGATCCATCCGATGATGCAGACGATTGCTGACGATCTCGCTGCCGCTGGGATTCCCTCGGTCCTGGAGGATGACCTGCTGCTGGCTCGCTGGAAGAAGCTGCTGTGGAACATCCCGTTCAACTCGTTGTCGGTGATCCTCAACGCGCAGACCGACGAGCTCATGGGCAACCCCGCCACGGTTGAGTTGGTGTCAACGATCATGGACGAGGTTCGCGCTGCCACTGCTTCCGATGGTCGTGAGATTCCCCGGGAAGCGGCCGACATGCTGCTGGCGGCAACTCGGCAAATGCAGCCGTACTCAACCTCGATGAAGGTGGATTACCAGGCAGGTCGGCACCTGGAGGTTCAGGGAATGCTGGGCGAACCGCTGGCACGTGCTGAACGCAACGGTCTGCAGTTGCCGACGATTTCCACGCTGTTCAAGCAATTGACGTTCATTGATGATCGCCAACCAGGCTGAGCTCGCACGGTCGCTACGCGCTAGTCCCGCACAGCGGTGAACACCTTGCAGACATAGGGAATCTCGATCGTTGGCTTGCCAGCAAGCTGCGGGTGAGTGGCTGCGAAAGTCCGAACGGTGTCCAGAAGATCGTCTCGGTCTTCCCGTAAACCAATGACCGAGAAAGTGCTGTAGAGACCGGCTAATCCATCGACGTCAGTGGTCTGCACGTGCTCGAACTCGGCGAGTTCGATCGGACCGAAGTTACCTGGAAGCGTTGGCCGCTCATGGTCTTTGAACCATTGGTACGTGTCGGCCAGCGGCACTTGCTCGTTGAGGTCGGCAATCCACGGGACGCGGTCATCGCGCAGGTTCCACACAATGCCCAAGACCCCACCGGGCTTGATCACCCGACCGAGTTCGTCGCACGCGCGAACGGGATCGACCCAATGCCACATTTGTGCCGCCAGGGCCGCTTCGGCGGATGCGTCGGGAAGGGGGATCTGCTCGGCCGATCCGGCAACCACACGCTC
>JAGNDY010000088.1 GCA_018003655.1 Candidatus Nanopelagicales bacterium | reverse complement strand
GACGGGTGCGTGTTTCGCGCAGGCGGTTGCCAAGCACCCACAGCACTCGCTGCATCAACGTGATCCCGAAGCGCGGGTCGCGATCGGCCAGCCAGTGCAGGAAACTGCGGTCGAGGCTCAGAACCTCAGTCGGCTCACTTGCTCGCCCAGTCGCCCGGTATTCGTACGGCGCGACAAGCGCTGACCAGCCAATAACGCGACCGGGCTCTTCGATTCGCACACGCCATGAACCACCTGGCTTCGCGGCGATGTTGAGCAGTCGGTATGACGAATCGTAATCAAGATCGACTTTGCCGTATCGCAGCACAAAGACTCGATCTGCATCGTCCCCTCGGCTGAATAGTCTTTGCCCTGTGTCGAACTCAAGGATCTCGGCGTGGTCGGCAAGCTCCTTGACGTAGAACCGATCGAAACTGTCGAAGAATGGCGAAGCATTCAACACGTCGAGCGGACTGGCCAGTTCGCGTCGCGGGTCGCTCGCTGACGCGTCGCCGGAAATGGCGCTCGCCTGACTTGACGTTCGTGGAGAGACATATGGGGCCGCACGGTCGAGTCTGTCGGCGACTGCCGCAACCACCCGGCACAACAACTGGTATCCCAAAGCCGGATCGGCGCGGACCTCAGCCTCAATGGCCGATCTCGGAATGCGCAGGAAGGTGCTTGACTGCTGAGCCCGGACGGTGGCGGTATATCGGTACGGAGCCCGAAACGCTGACCAGCCCACAACTGACCCTGGCTGCGAAGTGGCGCCGACGTAGAGATCATCAGCGCTCTCGATTCGCAGCGAGAATGCGATGCTGCCGCTGAGCAAGAAGTGGACGCTGTGGGCGACGTCGTGCTGGCGGACAATTGCCTGATCGGATTCGAAAACGACGACCTGGCTGGCGTCCCCCAAACGCTGCATGACCTCAGCTGGCAGTCCCTGGAAGAAGGCCAACTCGCTGAGCAATTCGGTCGCGTTCATCGCTCGTCAAGCCTAGACCCAGGTGGCTGTGATCTCATCGACGAGACTGCTGGAGAATCATCGAATGCTGGCGCGACTGCGGTGGCCAACGAGATCTGGAGTTACCGCTCATGGACCGAGAGATCGATCGATCACAGCGACCGGTGCCACGCATCCCAGCGGACTTCGATGCGTTCTGGCAGCAGGCCCTTGAGGAGCTCGCAGGTGTCGACCCCGATGTGCGACCCGAGGCGCAAGCCGTCCAGGGTCCTCATGGACTCGTGCTCCAGTGGTCGTCTTTCCGGTCGGTGGGAGATGTCCGAATCCACTTCTATTCGATCACCAGCCAATCAAAACGGGTGCGGCCAACGTTGGTCCACAGCCACGGCTACGGCTCGCAGTGCGAACCGCGCTGGGATTGGGCCGCGGCCGGAGCCGACGTCTTTGGCGTCGACATCCGTGGGTGCGGACGCTCCGATGGCGCGCTACCACGAGCCTCGCGCTGGGGTTACATCATGAGCGGTATCGAAAGCCCCGAAACAAGCGTCCTGCGCGGGGCGGTTTGTGACTACATACGTTTAGCGCAAATCGCCAGGCAACGAGCGCAGTCGAGCGACCAAAGGGTCGTTTTGCACGGAGTCAGCTTCGCCGGCGGGCTCGCGCTGATGGCTGAGGCACTCCTCCACATTGCAGATGCCCTGGTTGTCGGTGTGCCCACGTTCGGCTGGGCCGAGGGCCGCTACTTCCTGAGTCAGGCTGGCTCCGGCGGTGAACTCCAAACGTACCTTTCTGCCCGGCCGGAGAGCACCGAAGATGTGATGGTCGTTCTGAGCTACTTCGACTCCGTGACCTTCGCGTCGCGCGTCACTTGTCCAACGCTCATCGGGCTCGGGCTACGCGACGAGGTTGTCCCGCCCGAAACCGTCTACGCGATCGCAAATCACATTCCCAGCACGATCGAGATCATGGAATTCCCCGTCAGCCACAGCGAACTTCCTGAGGAAGCCCTGTGGGCACGGTTCGATGATCGGTGCGTAGAGATCGCGCTGGAGGAGCAGAATGCTGAAGCGTGAGGCGATGGGTGTGGCAGCGTTCGCAGGCCAAGGTGACAAGCAATCCTTCAGCAGTCCCGCGTGCTAGTCCGGTAGTCTCACCCCGGCAACACTCTCCACTGGGTATATCAACACGGTTGTGTTCGTATCCCCGGGCCTCTAGCTCAATTGGCAGAGCTGCGGACTTTTAATCCGTAGGTTGCGGGTTCGAGTCCCGCGGGGCCCACGACGTCAACTTGCAGATCGCAGGCGGTTTTGGCCAGCACGCGCGAACAGCGGGCCGGACAGAGCACGCTCAGGCTGACTTCTGCCACAGGCTGACCCTGATGCGACCGAAGTCGCCATGCTCAGCTTGAGACCAATTCGCCTCCACATACGCGGCGACTGGGCCCCCGACGTTGGGGGTGGGTTCCCACACGGCCGCGTCGCCACCGTCGGTTTGCAGTACCCACACTCGATCCACCGATGGCAGCTCCGCGATCGCCTGCTCGACGGTGATTTGCGCGGGCCACAGGCTGTTGTTGGTGATCGCTGTCGATCCAGGCAGCACCGTCAGGTCACGCGGTGTGGTGTGACCTTCCTGGGCGAAATACCAGTCCGGGGCGAGTTCATCCCAGCTTGGCGAATACACGATGACATCGCCTGGTTCGGAGTTGGCGCTGATGTAGGCCACAGCCGCTCGGGGGTCTTCGCCCTCGTTGGGAGGCAAGACCACATAACTTGCAGCGGTGGCCAGAAGACATCCGACAGCGACGATCCCGGTCGCCATACGCAGCCAGGCATACCCGGCTAGCGACCTGTACGCGGCCACGGCAACGAGCGCCACCGCAAGTGCAATCGCGGGCATGCTCATGATCAGGTAGCGGGTCAAGAACATGGGTTGGTAGAGCAGCGATGCGATCGCTAATACGACGGCCGGGGCCAGCGCCCATCCCACTATCACGGTGATGTCGGTCCGGGTTTCGGGCAGGCGTTGACGTCTGACCAGCAGCACAACCGCACCGATTCCGAACAGGATCACTCCGGCTGCCCCAGCCATTGCGAGGAAGGCACGAGGGAAATCGGTGACGCCGAGTTGAGCGATCCAGCCCTGGTAGGACGGCTGGCTCAAGACGCCTGCGGCCACGGCCAATGCCACGGCAACGGGTAGCAGCGCCCAAGCCCATCGGGTGCGGCGTCCCGAAAGCCACAGCACTTGCGCCGCGACGGCCAGGATCGCCAGGAAGTGGAAGCCAACCCCTACCGCAGCCAGAACTGCCCAGCCGGCCATCACTGAGTTGGTCGCCGGCCGCTTCGCCCCATGGTGAGCGACTAGGCCGGCGGCGACGACAAAGAACGTCGCCAACGCGTACGGGCGGGCTTCGACCGAGTACTTCACCGCGATGGGGCTGATCGCCAAGAGTGTCGCCGCGGTCAACCCAACGGGCAGCCCACGGATGCGCCTGCCGAGCAGTCCAGTCAGCCCGACCGCGGCGGCCATGGCCAAAATCGACGGGGCCCGTAGCGCGAGTTCGCTGGCGCCGAACACGACGGACCAGAAGTGCATGAACAGGTAGTAGACGCTCATGGTGGCGTCCACGTCGGCCAGCATTTCCCACAACTGCGCGGGGGTTCTGCTGATGGCAGCGGCGGTCGCGGCCTCATCTAGCCAGAAGCCTTGGGTCGCCACCGGTGCGGCCAGCAGCAGCGATGCTGCAACGGGCACAGCCAACAGCCAGTTGGCTTTGCCTGCCGCACCGGACCGCGCAGGGGTCCCCGTGTCGATCACATATGCCATTCCATCGCCTTCAGTGACTGCCTCGCGTGTTGACGCGTCACACGTTCCTGTGGCGGAGACACAGCTGCCCGACGCCTGCCCCGAAATTACGCGCCGACGTAGGCCGCCAAATACTCGCCGGTCAGCGTCGAGCGGTCCACGACGAGCTCGGCGGGTGTGCCCTCAAAAACGACGTTTCCGCCGTCGTGGCCGGCGCCCGGTCCAAGGTCGATGATCCAGTCGGCGTGCGCCATCACGGCTTGGTGATGCTCGATCACGATCACGGACTTACCTGAGTCGACGAGGCGGTCGAGCAACGCGAGTAGTCGCTCAACGTCAGCGAGGTGAAGACCACTGGTCGGCTCGTCGAGCACATAGACCCCGCCCTTCGCAGCCATGTGGGTGGCGAGCTTGAGTCGCTGACGCTCACCGCCGGAAAGCGTCGGCAGCGGCTGACCGAGGGTGATGTATCCGAGCCCGACCTCGGCGAGGCGTTCAAGGATTGCGTGCGCGGCGGGGATGCTCGCCTCAGTGGAACTGAAGAACTCCTCGGCTTCGGTCACCGACATCGCCAGCACCTCGCTGATGTCCCGGCCACCGAGCTCGTACTCGAGCACGGCGGGCTGGAAGCGTTTGCCTTCGCAGTCCTCACAAACGGTAGCAACGCCAGCCATCATCGCCAGGTCGGTGTAGGTCACGCCCGCACCGTTGCAGGTGGGGCAAGCCCCTTCGGAGTTGGCGCTGAACAGTCCCGGTTTGACGCCGTTGGCCTTGGCGAACGCCTTGCGGATCGGGTCGAGCAGGCCGGTGTAGGTCGCCGGGTTACTGCGTCGCGACCCGCGAATCGCACCCTGGTCAACCACCACAACACCGTCGCGACCAGCGACCGAGCCATCGATCAGCGAGCTCTTGCCCGACCCCGCAACACCCGTCAACACGGTCAAAACGCCAAGCGGGATGTCCACGTCGACGTCTTGCAGGTTGTGGTTGTCGGCACCGCGCACCTCCATCACCGACGACCACTCCCGCAGCGACGGCTTCAGTGCCGCCCGGTCGTCCAGCTGGTTGCCGGTCAATGTGTCGCTACTTCGCAGTCCCGCGACAGTGCCCTCAAACACCACCTCGCCGCCGCCGATACCCGCACCGGGACCAAGGTCGACGACGTGGTCGGCGATGTCGATGACCTCCGGCTTGTGCTCAACGACCAGCACAGTGTTGCCCTTGTCCCGCAATTGCAGCAGTAGGTCGTTCATTCGAGCGATGTCGTGCGGGTGCAGTCCAACCGTCGGCTCGTCGAACACGTAGGTGACGTCGGTCAGCGACGACCCGAGGTGGCGGATCAACTTGGTGCGCTGGGCCTCACCACCGGACAACGTTCCCGTGGATCGATCCAACGACAGGTAGCCCAAGCCGATGTTGACGAATGCGTCCAGGTGCTGCCCAAGCGCCTCCAACAGCGGCGCCACCGTCGGCTCCGTCAGATCCGCGACCCACTCGGCCAAGTCGCTGATCTGCATGGCACAGGCGTCGGCGATGTTCTTCCCGTTGATCTTCGACGCGCGCGCACCCTCGTTCAGTCGGGCTCCATCGCACTCCGGGCAGATGGTGAACGTGATCGCCCGGTCAACGAATGCCCTGATGTGCGGCTGCATCGAGTCGCGATCCTTGGACAGCATGGACTTCTGGATCCGCGGAATCAGGCCCTCGTACGTCAGGTTGATTCCCTCGACCTTGATCTTGGTCGGCTCCTTGTACAGCAGGTCGTTGAGTTGCTTCTTGGTGTACTTGCTGATCGGTTTGTCGGGATCGAAGTAGCCGCAACCGCGGAAGATCCGCCCGTACCAACCGTCCATCGTGTAGCCGGGAATCGTCAGCGCACCCTCGTTGAGTGACAACGCGTCGTCGTACAGCGCGGACAGGTCGAAGTCGGTCACCGAACCCATTCCCTCGCACCGGGGACACATGCCGCCGGTGACGCTGAAGCTGCGGCGTTCCTTCACCGTCCGGCCGCCGCGCTCCATGGTGACGGCTCCCGCACCACTGATCGAGGCGATGTTGAAGGCATAGGCCTTGGGCGAGCCCAAGTGCGGCTTTGCCATTCGACTGAACACGATCCGCAACATCGCGTTGGCGTCGGTAACGGTGCCAACGGTGGACCGAGGGTTGGATCCCATTCGCTCCTGATCCACGGTGATCGCCGTCGTCAGGCCCTCCAGCAGGTCAACATCCGGGCGCGATTGCGTCGGCATGAATCCCTGCAGGAACGCGCTGTACGTCTCGTTGATGAGCCGCTGGGACTCTGCGGCGATCGTGCCGAACACCAGCGAGCTCTTGCCCGAGCCGGACACACCGGTGAACGCGGTCAATCGGCGTTTGGGGATCTCAACGCTGACGTCCTTGAGGTTGTTGACGCGGGCGCCTTGAACGCGGATCAGATCGTGGCGGTCGGCGGTGTTCGGTGCGCCGGACGGCACGTCAGCCTTTGCGGCCTTGCTCATCGGGTCTCCATGGGTGAGGTCGATCGCCGTGGCGGGTCTCCATCATCGCTATCCGCAGGCGATCTAGCCAGGCAACCGGGGCCCGCGACTCCGTTGCGTCGATCCAGTTGCCTCGATCGACTCCCGCAACCTACGCGAACGCGCGCAGTTCAGCCCGCTGTCCAACTGCCCGACGCACCGTGTTCGGCAGCCATTGCTGTGCGCAATCCCCTGGCCCAATGTGCTGCGCGCTCAACCTCGGAATCCAGCAGCCGGTTGCGGTTGTCGACCAAGAAGCTCTCCGGCTCGGCTACCAAGGTGAAGTCATGCCGGGCAAGTTTGCGAGCAATCAACCTCGACGCACGACCAGTGAGCAGTGCCCGTGCATCCAGGCGGGTATCGAACGCGGCGGCGCACTGGCCGTCCGACTGCGGCAACGCCTTGAACCAATCGCGCAACCCCGGGTCCTGCCAATGCTCGTCCATCGCGGGCGGCTCGGCCCCGTGTTTCTTGGCCGTCTCCTGCGCTTGCG
>JAGNDY010000087.1:3572-6812 GCA_018003655.1 Candidatus Nanopelagicales bacterium | reverse complement strand
TCCAACGAAGGGACAGCAAGCATGAGCCTGAACGAGATCACTGCGTACGTCACCGAGATCAACCACGTCGGGATCGCTGTGCAAGACCTAGAGCAGGCCAAGGACTTCTACGCTCGCGCCTTTGGACTGCAATCGGTGCACGAGGAGGTCAACGAGGAGCAAGGCGTGCGCGAGGCGATGCTCGCCGTCGCCGACTCCGGCTCGTGCATCCAGTTGCTGGCCCCGCTGCGCGACGACTCTCCGATCGGCAAGTTCCTCGCCCGCAACGGTGAAGGGATCCAGCAAATGGCCTACACCGTGACCGACATCGACGCTGTCTGCGACCACCTCCGGTCACAGAACATTCGAGTGCTGTATGACCAGCCCAAATACGGCACGGCCAAGTCACGGGTGAATTTTGTCCACCCCAAGGATGCCGGTGGTGTGCTGATCGAACTCGTCGAGCCAGCTGCAGGAGAGCACTGATCGCAGTGCCCATGTCAGCGGTGGACCTGATCGGCTACTCAGTCCTGGACGATGCCGCCAACTGGGTGCGCGACACCCTCAGTGGCGCCCCATACATCGTGCTGATCCTCATCGCGGGCGTTTTCGTGGCCCTTTTCATGTTCGGCCTGATCAAAAAGATGATCGTCTTTACCGTCGTCGTGGCGCTGCTGGCGCTAGTCGTCATCGGCCTGTGGGTCTACGCAGGCCACAGCGTTGCCCTCACCTAGTGACTGCCACCGATTGCGCGCTAGGTAATCTGCCACCAATCCATCTGCCAGCGACTACCAGGAGATAACCGTGCAGGAGATCCTCGACGCCATCATGGCCGGAGACACCCCGAAGGAAGAGTTCGGCAATCTCGCGCTGCCGGAAAGCTACAAGGCGATCACCGTCCACAAGGACGAGGCGGACATGTTCGCGGATATGCCAACCCGGGAGAAGGATCCACGCAAGTCGTTGCACTTGGACGACGTGCCGCTGCCCGAACTTGGGCCCGGCGAGGCATATGTGGCCGTCATGGCCAGTGCCATCAACTACAACACGGTGTGGACCTCGATCTTTGAACCCGTGTCCACCTTCGCGTTCCTTGAGCGCTACGGCCGGATGTCGGACCTGACCAAGCGCCACGACCTGCCCTACCACGTCGTCGGCTCGGATCTTTCCGGTGTCGTGCTGCGCACCGGACCCGGCGTGACCAAGTGGCACCCTGGCGACGAGGTCGTCGCGCACTGTCTGAGCGTTGAGCTGGAAGATCCGGCCGGACACAACGACACGATGATGGATCCGGAACAGCGGATCTGGGGATTCGAGACCAACTTCGGCGGCTTGGCCCACATTGCGATGGTCAAGTCGAATCAACTGATGGACAAGCCCAAGCACCTCACATGGGAAGAGTCCGCCTGCCCCGGCCTGGTCAACTCGACCGCCTACCGGCAGTTGGTTTCGCGGAACGGCGCGGGCATGAAGCAGGGCGACAACGTCTTGGTATGGGGCGCCTCCGGCGGCCTCGGCTCCTACGCCACCCAGTACGCGCTCAACGGTGGCGCCACACCCATCTGCGTGGTGTCGAGCCCGGAGAAGGCTGACATTTGCCGCAAGATGGGCGCCGAGTTGATCATCGATCGTGCCGACGAGGATTACAAGTTCTGGAAGGACGAGCAGACTCAAGACCCCAAGGAGTGGCAACGGTTCGGCAAGCGGATCCGCGAACTAACCGGCGGTGAGGATGTCGACATCGTTTACGAACACCCGGGTCGCGAAACCTTCGGTGCCAGCGTGTACGCAGCTCGCAAGGGCGGCACGATCGTGACCTGTGCCTCAACCTCGGGCTACATGCACGAGTACGACAACCGCTACTTCTGGATGAATCTCAAGAAGATCATCGGCTCGCACTTTGCCAACTACCGTGAATCCTTCGAGGCAAACCGGCTCATCGACAAGGGCATGATCCACCCGACCCTGTCGAAGACCTTCTCCCTAGCGGACACCGGCGAGGCGGCCTTCGAAGTCCACCAGAACCGCCATCAGGGCAAGGTCGGCGTCCTTTGCCTGGCACCGGAAGAAGGCCTCGGCGTTCGCGATCCGGAGAAGCGGGCTCGCTTCGAGACGCAGATTAACCGCTTCCGGAACACCTAACTGGCGGGCTGACCGGCAGCGAGTTCCTTGGCAAGATCCACCAACTCGTCGAAGCCTTCCTGCACACCCGCGAGCAGGATGTCCACGTCAGCGGCGTACTGACCGTCACCGGTGATGCCGATGTTCAGTTCGTCCATGAACGACGTGATCCCGACGATGATCCGCAGCGAGCCCTCAATCGGAATGATGGGGATATTGCTGACGGCTTGGCGGCCCATGAAGTAGAGCGGAACCTGCGGCCCAGGCACGTTGGTCACCAGCGTTTCGCTGAAGTACTGGGCCATCGATCCGGTCTTGGAGACGACCTTCTCCTGAATCGGAGCCGGGCTGAGCTTCTGGGTTATCTTGAGCGCCTGATCGGTGATCTGGGGCAGCATGCTGCGCTTGCTCACCTTGGTTGATTTCTTGATCATCCGCATCCGTTTGACCGGATCCATATCGCCGAGCGGAAGTGGCGCCGGCAAGATGGACACCTGATTGTTGGCGTCGGCGTTTTTGCGCAGCGACACTGGCATGACCGCGCGCAGCGTCCGCCCTTGTGGATCCTCACCGCGGGATTGCAGCAGGCGGGTGAACCCCAACGCGACGCTGGCGAGCACCATGTCATTGATCGTCACGCCTTTGAAGGACTTGCGGGCCTTCTTGACCTCAACCAGGGAGTATTGACCGCCCACCCACCTCCTTTTGGACGAGACCATCCCGCCGAGTTCCGAGGCTCGTTGCGGCAGCATGCTGATCAACGTGCGCATCGTGTCGGGGTAGGTGGAGATGAACTTGCCAGCGCCTTCGAATGTGGCTTCGATTGCACCGAGGATTTTGGTCTCAAGCCCATCCAACCTGCCCAGCGGTTCGACTGTCTCGGGCCCGCTGGCGTCCGTCGGTTGGGCCATCATCTCGATGCCTTGCGCCAAGGTCATCGAGCCGTCGGGGCTCACATCGATCATCTGGCCGAGCAGGAGCACGGCGCCTTGTCCGTCGGCAATGCTGTGGTGAATGCGGGTGATCACGGCGAACCTCTTCGTCGAGTATCCCGTGACCATCGTGCAATCCCACAACGGTCTGGTCCGGTCAAGTGGCGTCTCCATCAATTGCGAGACAGCATCATCGATGCTCTGTCCC
>JAGNDY010000087.1:0-3472 GCA_018003655.1 Candidatus Nanopelagicales bacterium | reverse complement strand
CCCTCGTCCTCGACCCGATGGGCGAAGGCCAGCCTTGCTTCGCGGGCGTCATCACTGTCGCTGGCGGCTTTGGTGTCCACCAACAGCAAGCCAGCGACGCGTTGCGGGAACAGTCGTAAGAAGGCCATCGCGACGTAGCCCCCGAGCGAGACTCCACCGATGATCGCTCGACCAATGCCCAGTTCATCCAGTTGGGTAGCCAAGTCTTCGGCAAAGTAGTCCAGCGATGGCTCGACATCGATGTCGGTCAACTCATCGGCACGGGTACCGAACCCAGGCAGATCGGGGGTGAGCACCGTCCAACCGGCTGAACGCAACTGGACCGCCAGCGGCGTGAGGAACTCCGCGTGGACCGGGAACGGATGAACCAGCACGACTGGAACGGCTCGGTCAGCGCGAAGTAAAACCTGCGCGTCGTCAGCGCCGAGTGTCCCCCGCGCGTCGTCAGCGCTAGGTATCACGGCATCACCGAAAGGCCGCCATCAACTACCAGCTGCTGGCCAGTCATAAACGAGGAAGCGTCGCTGGCGAGGAACACGGCTGGCTCAGCCATCTCGTTGACTCGACCCCAGCGCTGCATAGGCACGCGCGAGAGCAGCGAGGTCTCGGTGTTGTCATCTGCCCGCAGGAAGTCAGTCAGGTCAGTCTCGACCCAGCCGGGAACAAGCGCATTAACCCGAACGTTCGCATGGGCCCACTCGATCGCCAGGGTCTTGGTCAGCGACGACACGGCAGCCTTAGCGGCCCCGTAGTGGGCCATGAAGGGGGTACCGGCCAACGACGCAACGCTGGACACATTGATGACTGATCCGTGGTCGGAGGCGAGCAGATGGGGTGCAGCAGCCTGGCAGGCATGCACGATCGACTCCACGTTGAGGCTGAAGGTCTTCTGCCAGCCGGAGAAGCGCATGTTGGCCACCGGGGTGGAGAAGGAGTTGCCGCCTGCGTTGTTCACCAGGAGGTCCAACCCGCCCAGAGCCAACGATGCCGCGTCGACAGCTGCGCGCAATGCCTCACCGTCAAGAACATCGGCGGGAACCACGATCGCTGTGCGGCCCATCGCTTCGATCTGCTGGGCGACGTCGGCCAGTTTGGCTTCGTCACGAGCACTGATCGCAACGTCAGCGCCCGCCTGAGCGTAGGCAACAGCGATTGCGGCACCGATTCCCCGCGATGCTCCGGTCACCAAGGCCTTGCGGCCGTCCAGACGAAAACTCATAGGTCGTTCCACCTCTCCATCGGGCCTTCCCATTGCGTGGGCAGGCTCCCAGTCTCGGGGTTCAGCGCTTCCGGCGCCACCTCCCGAACAATCTCATTGAGCACAATCCGCACGTTTGCCTCCCCCACCCACAAGTGCCCCGCGCCGTCGACGGGGACGAGGGCGACGTTGGGTGCAACCTTGAACCGCTCGACCGCTTCCGGTGGCCGCAGAAAATCATCGAGTTCTGGAATCAATGCGGTGGTGGACAGCCCAACCCTTCCCCACTCGGCGAGCTCGGCCTGACTGGTGTATCGGACGGGTGGACTGACCAGCACCGCGCCAGCGACTGGCCCGACTTCGGGGTGTTTGAGGATCACGTCTGTGCCGAAGGACCAGCCCACCAGCCATGGCACCGGCAAACCCTCCTGGGAGACGCGTTCGACTGCGGCGGCGAGGTCTAACCCTTCTGCAACCGCCTCGGAGAACTCACCTTCGCTCCTCCCGGCCGGGCTGTGGGTCCCCCTGGTGTTGAAGCGCAGCACGGCAATGCCCGCGAGCGCAGGTAGCCGCCATGCGGCCTTGCGGAACAGGTGCGAATCCATCATGCCGCCAGCAGTTGGCAGCGGGTGGACGCAGACGATCGTCGCGCGCGGTTGGTCGACGGTCGGCACAACCAACTCTCCGACCAGACGCAGGCCGTCCGCGGTTGTCAGCGCGACGGGCTGTCGAACGGCTGGCAACACCGTATTGGCCCGAATCTGCTCCATGGCTCAACTCTGGCGGGCCGACTGGTTCACTGCGCATCCGGGTCGTCGAATGTGGCATCGCCCGCGGTGCCGGACTCCAGGCAGTCGACGGGCCTGTCGCCCATCACCGCATCAGGCCAGAGCTATGGCGCCACCGAACCAGACCGCGGTGGCAAACAGCGCTGCGGCCAACTCGATCAGTACCGAGATCCCGGCCGCCTTCATCGCCGCCACGGTCGTCGGCCAGGCAGCCTGGATGGACTGCAGCCGCACCAACTCGGCGCAGTAGATCCCGGCGACAAATCCGACGACAACCCCGACAACAGGAATGAGAAAGAACCCGACTACGCCGCCTGCGCCACCGGCGATGAGTACCACCGCGGGCACGCCTTGATTGCGCATGGATCGACCCGGAATCAGGTATTTCAACACCATCGATGCGGCCAAGATCGCTAGCGCGCCAACACCGATCCACCAGCCGTAGCCGCCAGTGAATACCGCCCACACCCCGATTGCGATTGCGCACAGCAACGTTCCCGGTAAGAACGGCACGATGGTGCCGACGATCCCGACCACACAGATCAGACCAACCAGGACATTGAGTAGCACGCATCAGAGCGTACGACTAGTCCTCACAGCCCCCGGCCTGATCACGCGTTGGGTAGCCAGGGAACCGTCGGTTTCAGGAAGCGGCTTGAGCCGGTACATCCAACCGGTAGGCGCTTTGGTGACAGTCAGCCGGCGCTAGCGCGGTGGCTACCGCTGCCGTTCGTGTGAGGTCCAACAGGATGAATGCCAGTGCCGACGCGCATCGACGCCCGTGGACCAACCGTCCTGCCATGCCACCACGTGGGGTGTGCCCTGGCTGATCGCTTGGTTGCACCAGGGGCAGGTGTAAGCCTTGGTGGCGTTGACGCCGGACACCCGCCGCATGATCCAGTCGCCATCGGACTTGGACACCCGCCGTTGCAGGCTTAGGTCGCCAGCGACCGGCTTACCGGTGTCGAGGTCCTTGCGACGGTTGCGGCGAGCCATAGCGGGATTGTCGCACCGAACGGGCCCAGCACGACAATGCCTTTACCCGTTGAGTGCCTACCGGTTGAACCTTTGCCCGTTGCGATCAGCTGTACTGCAGGAATCCCTCGCCGGTCTTGCGGCCGAGCTTCCCCTCGGCGACCGTCTGCTTGAGCAGCGGCGCGGGCCGGTAGCAGGCGTCGGGAAAGGCGTCGAAGATCGTCTCCTGGATGGCCAGCGAGACATCGTTGCCAACGACGTCGAGTAGTGCGAAGGGTCCCATGGGAAGCGACTGCCACGCCTTCATCAGCGGATCCAGGTCCTCGATCGAGGTCAGGTTGGCCTCGACAGCTCGAACCCCGTCATTTAGGTACGGGAAGAGCAGGAAGTTCACGATGAAGCCAGCGCGATCGCCGCACAGCACCGGGTGCTTCTTGGTTGCTTCGCACAGTTTCACCACGGTGGCGGTGACGTCTGCTGCCGTGGCATCGGCGGAGACAACCTCGACGAG
>JAGNDY010000086.1 GCA_018003655.1 Candidatus Nanopelagicales bacterium | reverse complement strand
ATCACGCGTTCACGTCCGTTCCGGCGCCCGCCACACCCACGGGCAGTTCCAGGCTCATGGTCATGGCCGCCGTTCCGTCCCGGTAGTAGCCCTCGCGCTGCCCGACGACACTGAATCCGAGGCTGCGGTAGAGATCGATGGCGGCAGCGTTATCGGCACGCACCTCCAAATGGCATCGCATTGCTCCGAGCGAGGTGGCCTGAGCCAGCAGGTTCACCAGCAGCGCGCGGCCAATGCCACGACCGCGAGCCTGGTGGCCAACCACAACGGTTGCGACATCGCATTCGGCACCCGTGAGGACCAACCCGGCGTAGCCCTGGAGCTGATCGTCATGCTGCGAAACCATATACACGCGCTGATCGGGAACCCCGGCCAGTTCGCTCCACAGTGTCTCGGCACTCCAGGCATCCGCGCCAAAGATCTCGGCCTCCCACCGCACGGCCGTGGCGATATCGCGCCAGTGCATGGGCCGCAGGGAGCTGCCGGTGATCACCGCTGTCCAGCCGATTGATTCGCTGGCAGCTGTTGGGGCTTGGCATCCGGTCGACGTAGATAGATCGGATGTGGCGGCAGCAGGGTTCGCTGGGCACTGACGAGGCCAGCCCCATCGTTGCCATGCTCGGTCGTCGGTGGGAGTTCGCTGCCCGGCTCTTCCCCAGCGCGCCACGCTGCGATCGCCAGATCGGCCAGGATTGTTGCCTGCGGCAAGGTATCGGCGATGACGGTCACCCGGTGCTCGCGAACCAGTTCCGGATTTCGGTCGAGGCCATCACCGGCCCAGGCTGCCAGATCGGCTCGCTCCAGCATCTCGGCCGGTTTGGTCACGACCGGGCCAGTTCGGCGAGCACCCCTGCAGTCGTAGCGCGCCCAATAAGTCTCGCGGCGGCGTGCATCGGTGGCAACCCCAAAATCGACGGTCGGCAGGGTCTGGGACACCACCGCAGCCGCGATCGCATCGTGGGTGCAAATGCCCGCAATCGGAATCGACAGTGCGTGGGCGATCGTCGTGGCCACCATGACCCCAACCCGCGTGGAGGTGTAGGGCCCCGGTCCAACCCCCACCGCGACATGGGTGAGCGAGTGCTTCTCAATACCGGCTTGAATCAGCAAGGAGTCGACTGCGGGGAGCAGAACTTCTCCGGCAATTCCCTCCAATCCGGTTGCCTCAATCCGGACGGACCCGTCGCCAGAGACCACACCGACGCACGGGGCGGACGTTGCGGAATCCAGCGCCAGCACCAACATGTGGTCAGGCTACGTGGCCAGCTCCGCGAGTCGGGCAGCCCAGCCTGACGTCGGGCTGGTGATCGAGACATTCCGAACCTCCTGGTCGGCAGTCACGACCTCACCGACTGCCCGCTCAATTCGAATCGTCAGCACCGAATCGGCCAACTGCTCGGCCTTGCCAACTCCCCACTCCACGACGGTGACCGACGCATCGATCGACTCGTCCAGGTCGAGCTCATCGACATCGCCGATTCCCGAAAGGCGGTAGGCGTCCACGTGCACCAAGGCGGGGCCACTAACCAGCGACGGATGCACCCGGGCGATGACGAACGTGGGACTACTGATCGGGCCGCGAACACCCAACCCGACGCCGATCCCCCGCACCAACGTGGTCTTGCCAGCGCCGAGCGCACCGTCGAGGACGACCAGATCACCGGCGCGCAGTAGCCGCCCGATGCGGCGTCCGAGCGCCTCCATCGTTTCTGGGGTCGCTACCTCGAAGCGTCGTTCCATTGCTCCCGCACCCTGGCCACCAGATCCCGAATCGCTTGGTTGACTTCGGCATGTCGCTCAAGGATGAGCATGTGGCCGGTGTCCTGGAGTAACACGTACTGCGCGTGCGGCACCCGGCGAATGATCTCCTCGCTGTGCGGCGGCGGTGTCAGCCGATCCTTGTCGCCGACCATGACCAGCGTCTCGATGTCGCGCAGCGCCATCAATGCCTCGGATTTCTCGTGTGCGTCCAGGCCAGGGAGGAACTCGGCGACCACATCGACCGGAGTTCCGTTTGTCATGTCCGCCGTGAAGTTCGTCAACGACGGCGGCACGTTCGAACCGAAGCTGTAGTACTTGGCCAACAGGTACGCGAAGTCGCTGCCGCGCTGCCGGCCAGCTTCGACCAAATCCGTGTGCCGCGTGGCTAGGCCCAGGACCGTCGGCGCCGCTTGGTGGAGAGCGCGCCCAAGCATCGGTGGCATGCCGAGCACCGAATCCTTCAACCCGCCCACTGCGGTAGCCAGGAGCGCAACACCGGCGACCTTCTTGTCATCGAAGAGCTCTGGTCGGTGTGCTGCCAGTGCCATCACCGTCATGCCACCCATCGAGTGACCAACCAACACGATTGGTCCCGACCCAGCGACGACATCGATGATTCGACCGAGATCCATCCCGAGCTGGTCAATCGTGCTGCGTTCGGACTCACCCCTGGTGGACAGGCCGTGAGCACGTTGGTCGAAAAAGACCAATCGACCGAGTGGACGCAGATCCCGGCGTTGGAAATGCCAGCAGTGCTCGTTGAGCGCGTACCCGTGGCTGAAGATGATCGTCAAGTCGTCCGGCGTGGGTGTGGGCGGCTCGTCCACCTCGACGTGCAGGCGGACGCCATCGTCGGCAATGACCTCGACGGTTTCCCCGTGCAGTTCGCCGAACGGTTCGTCCTGATCGGCGTCGGGCCGAAACTTGCGGGAGATCAACGCCTCCTCCAGGGCGAATCCGGCGGCTGCACCCAACCCAAGCAGCGCCACGAGAGCAGCCAGCCGCTTGCCGTTTCCGTCAGTCACGGTCAGACTCCTCCTCGAAATACCCGCTGAACTCGGGGGCCGATTCGGGTGACGATCTCGTACGGGATCGTGTCACAGACCCGCGCCCAATCCGCGGCGCTCGGTTCGCCGCGACTGCCCGAACCGAACAACAACACCTCGTCGCCAGCCACGGCGAGGTCATCGCCGAGGTCCAGCACGAACTGGTCCATGCATACCCTGCCCGCGATAGGCCTCACCCGACCGGCAGCCAAAACCGGCCCTGCGTTGGTGGCACTTCGGTCAATCCCATCGGCGTAGCCGACTGGCACCAGCGCGACGGTGGTCTCCCGGTCTGTCACGTACTCATGGCCGTAGGAAATTCCGTGGCCTGCTGGCAGCCGCTTAACCTGAACCAGCCTCGCGCCAAGCGTCATGACCGGGCGCAGCCCCAGCGACCTCGATGTTCCCACCTGGTCTCCTGGCGAAATGCCGTAGATCGCGATACCGGGCCGGACCAGGTCGTAGTGCGCTGTCGGCAAGGTGAGGGTCGCCGCCGAGTTCGCGATGTGACGCAACTTTGGTTCGACGCCAAGGCGCCGCGCGACTTCGATGGCATCCTCGAACGCCTCGAGCTGCCTGGCGATGGTGGGATGATTCGGGCTATCGGCATAAGCGAAGTGCGACCAGATTCCCACGATCTCGACTTCACCACGGGCAGCTGCGGCCGCACTCGCCTTGATCAGCGTTGACCATTCGTGCGGCGTTGATCCACCCCGACCGAGACCAGTGTCGATCTTCAGATGAATCCGGGCTGCCTTGTTGAGGCTCTTTGCTGCCACAACCACCTCGGTCAGCATCCATGCGGCCGAGACATTGAGATCGATGTCCGCTTTAACACAGGCGGCGAACTGGTCTCCAGGCGTCGCCAGCCAGGCGAATAGCGGACCCTGGTCTCCTGCGGCACGCAGGTCCAACGCCTCTTGCAACAGCGCAACTCCCAGCCACTTTGCCCCGCCGGAACGGGCCGCTCGCGAGACTTCGATCAGGCCGTGACCGTATGCATCCGCCTTCACGACGGCCATCACATCTGCGTTCGGAGCTACCTCCCGCATCCGGCCGACATTCTCGACTACGGCGCGCAAGTCGATGTCGGCCCACGCACGCAGGTTTCGCTGGGGTTCGCCTGCGGCCGGGGTGGTTTCAAACGATGTGGGACCGAAATCACTCACCCTGGCCACCTCGAATCGCGGCGATGGCACCAGGGACGTGGTCCAGCACATCGATCGCCGTCACCGGCCGCGAGCCCGCTGCAGCGAGTTGGCCGGCGAGGCCGTGCACGAGCGCGGCGCAGGCGATCACCTCGGCGGCTCCGTCGGGGGTGAGATTGGGATCCCTGGCGAATTCGGCCGCGAGCATCGATCCGGCCAGCCCCGAAAGCACATCCCCGGAACCGGCCGTCGCCAATGCGGCGTCGCTGAGAACATTGGCAAAGACCGTTCCGCTCGGGGAAGCGACAACGGTATGGGAACCCTTGAGCAGCAGGACGACGCCGAGTTGCGCCGCGGCATCGCGCACCTGGCCGACTCGATCGGCCTGCGCGCCCTCCGGCAGCGCAAAGCCGAGCCGCGCGAACTCACCTGCGTGAGGCGTCATCACGGTGATCTTGCCCGCGTCCGCTCGTTCACCGATGCGCGTCCGTAACCCGGTGTGGTTTGCCACCAGCGTGAGCGCATCTGCGTCGATGAGAACCGGAGCGTCGCCGTCGAGTACCTCGCTCAGGCGCTGCCGGGCCGCATCGTCAGTGCCCGCACCGGGCCCAATCGCCCACGCTTGCACTTTGCCAGCGTGTGCCGGGCCCTCGTGAGAAAGCACCACATCCGGCCATCTCGCAGCGACCCCGTCAACAGCGGAACCTGCGTAGCGAACCATGCCGGTTCCGCCGAGGCGGGCTGATCCGGTGCACAGCACCGCAGCGCCCGGGTAAGGCGCCGAACCAGCGACGACGCCGACAACGCCCCGGGTGTACTTGTCGTCAGTAGGTCCCGGTGCAGGAAGGTGCAGGGCCGAGGTCTGCTCGTCGACCACCGAAAAGACCGGATCGTCGAGCCCCCGTAGTCCGATGTCGACCAGCGTCAAGTCACCTACCCGCAGTGCGCCCGGGGCCACGACCAAACCAGGCTTGAGAACCCCGAAAGTGACGGTGACGTCGGCGTCGACGACCGCGTCCGGATCGGCCACCGCACCGGTATCGGAATCGACCCCGCTGGGCACATCGACTGCCACCACCACAGCCGACGAGGCAGCGGCGACTGCGGTCAGCGTGGCTGCTGCACCCCGCAGTGACCCTTTCCCGCCGATCCCCAGGATGCCATCGAGGACGAGGTCGGCCTCCTCAATGACAACATGGCAATCGGCCGAATCGGCCGGGATCAGTCGGCCGCCGGAACGCAACAACGCATCGCCGCCTTCTTGGTGCCGCGTCGAACCCAACGTGATGGCGGTGACGGTCGCGCCCCGTTCGGCGAGCCGCGATCCGCACCAGAGCGTGTCGCCACCGTTGTTGCCGGTGCCAACAAGCAGGACGATCCGGGTGCCATTCACGCCGTGGCAGGCATCCACCAATAGATCAACACAAACCGAGGTCAGGCCGGCGACTGCCCGCTGCATCAAGGCGCCCGCAGGCACCTGCTCCAGCAACCGAGCCTCAGCGGCCCTCACCTCGGCGACCGAATATGCGGACTTCACCCGTCCATCCTCCCGCAGATCGCCGTCCAGTGCGCGCAGCAGTTGGTCATTGGGTGCCCGTGGTCGGTTCGTCTGACCGTCCCAACGCCTCCGCGACAACGAACGCGGTGCTCAATCCGCCGTCGTGGCTGATACTGACGTGCCAGTCAGTGATGCCACGCTCGAGGCAAGCGGCCGCCACCGTGCCGTCGACGCGCAGACGGGGCGCGCCGCCGTCAGCCAGCTCGACGACACAGTCGTGCCACTCCAACCCGGGTGGGCAGCCGAGCGCCTTAGCGACGGCCTCCTTCACCGCGAACCTCCCGGCCAGTGATTCGGCGGTCAGACTCGTGCCGTCACACCGCCGCTTCTCCCCATCACGGAAGAGTCGATCGAGCACGGTAGGAGTGCGCCGCATCATCCACTTGAACCGTTCAACATCGACGATGTCGGTCCCAATGCCGACGATCACTCGACCGTGACCGACTTGGCGAGGTTTCGTGGCTGGTCAACGTCGTGGCCCTTGGCGGTCGCCAATTCGCACGCAAAAACCTGTAGCGGAACGGTGGCCAGCAATGGCTGCATCAGTGTCGGGCACTGTGGGATCCGGATCAGGTGATCGGCGTAGGGCGCAACCGATTCGTCATGCTCCTCAGCGATCACGATCGTTCGCGCACCCCGCGCCCGAACCTCCTGGATGTTCGACACGATCTTCTCGTGCAGCACGTTGCGACCTGTCGGTGACGGTGCAACCACCACAACCGGCATGCCGTCCTCGATGAGGGCAATGGGACCGTGTTTGAGCTCGCCCGCCGCAAACCCTTCGGCGTGCATATACGCGAGTTCCTTGAGTTTCAGCGCGCCTTCGAGTGCAACCGGGAACCCGACGTGACGGCCGATGAACAGCACACTCGGTGCGTCTACGTACTGACGCGCGAGCGCCTGGACGCCGTCTGTGGTGTCGAGGACCAGGTCGACTTTGCGTGGCATGTCTGCCAACTCTCTGACGATCGATCGAATCTCGTCAGCGAAGAGATTGCCGCGAACCTGCGCCAGGTACAGCGCGACCAGGTAACACGCGACTACCTGGGTGAGGAATGCCTTGGTGGAAGCGACCGCAATCTCCGGTCCCGCGTGGGTATAGAGCGCGGCGTCCGATTCGCGTGGAATCGTCGAGCCCTGGGTATTGCAGATGGACAACACCCGGGAGCCCTGTTCCCTGGCATGGCGCAAGGCCATCAGGGTGTCCATGGTCTCGCCGGACTGCGAGATCGCGATCACCAGGGTTCGCGGATCGAGGATGGGATCGCGGTACCGGAACTCGCTGGCGAGTTCGACCTCACAGTGAATCCGGGTCCAGTGCTCAATCGCGTACTTGGCGATCATCCCCGAGTGATAGGCCGTGCCAC
>JAGNDY010000085.1:5508-7046 GCA_018003655.1 Candidatus Nanopelagicales bacterium | reverse complement strand
GCCAATGCACGGTCTGCAGTCAATCGGGCCATCGCCACGTACGCTCGGCGAGCCTCACCCGAGACCGCGCCGATGGCATCGATGTGGGCGGCAACCGAACCCGCGTCCCCGCGCGCTACCGGACCGGTCAGGGCGTTGTCACCCTCCCGCAACGCGTTGTCCAGCGACGCGGACAACAGCGGCCCGAGCAGTCGAGCAGGTTGCTCGATGTCAGCGGCCGCCAGCAGGTCCATCGACTGGGCGACGAGCGTGACAAGGTGATTGGACCCGTTGGCCAGCGCGGCGTGATACAACGCGCGGCTGCCTTCCGGAACCCAGATCGGATCGCCACCCATCTCGACGACGAGGGCCTCGGCAACTGGCCGCAGGATCTGCGGAGCGGTCACTCCGAAGGGCGCGCCGGAGAGGCGTTCGAGGTCCAGACTTGTTCCGGTCAAGGTCATGGCTGGGTGTAGCGCGAGGGGCAGTGCACCGACGGCGGTCGCGGCTTCCAGCACCTCAATGCCATATCTGCCGCTTGCGTGAGCGAGGAATTGACCAGCCCTGACGGCACCCGTCTCGACCAGTCCCTCGACCAAAGCGGGCAACGCGTCGTCCGGGACAGTCAGCCAAACCAAGTCCGCCCGCGCGAGCACCTCTGCCGGCGTAACCAGCGGGACACCTGGGAGCAACGCCTCGGCGCGCAAGCGGCTGAGATCACTGACCCCGTAGCCAGCGACGACGTGGTGACCGGCGCGCGCGAGCGCGGCCGCGAGCACCGATCCAGCTCGGCCGGTGCCGATGACTCCCACGTTCAGGCGCGGCGGCGCTGATTGCGGAGTGGGGCTGTCCACGCCCGCAGCCTAGGCGCGCGTGCATCCGGTGCCACGGTGGTGCCCCCTTCTCGGGCGCCTTGCGCCCGAGCGGTGGGTACTCTCGGGCTTCCTGCGTGGATTCCGGTGAATCGCTGGCAGGATCAGTCACCATGAACCTCCCTGCTGGCGCCCATGAACGGACCTGGGCACTCGACGTCGGGGACACCCATCCGGCCAGTCACGGTCCGGTCGCCTTCGATCTGGGCGTTGCTGCCTCCGACGGTCACGAGATGATCACGTTCGCCGAACCACGGATCCAGCCCATCCACCGGGGCGTGGAAAAGCTATTTGAGTCGCGGGACTACCGCCAGGCGTTGATGTTGGCCGACCGGCATGACTGGCATAGCGCGCTGGGTTCCGAACTCGGCTTGGCCTTGACGATGGAGGCGATGCTCGGGATCACCGTTCCCGAGCGGGCCACGTGGCTGCGAACGCTGCTGTCCGAGCTCAGTCGCGCGGTCCATCACCTGCGCTGGCTCGGTGAGACCGCCGCCGTTGTGAGTCCAGACCAGATCGTCGCCGCGACTGCCCGCGGGGCTCGCGAACAATTGATCGACCTGCTGGAAGAAGCCACTGGCGGACGGCTGCATCCGATGGCGGTCGCCCCCGGCGGACTCCGGTCAGATGTGAACGACCCTTGGCTTGAACAACTCGCCACCACCACCGCCGCCGTGCGCCGTGCCG
>JAGNDY010000085.1:0-5408 GCA_018003655.1 Candidatus Nanopelagicales bacterium | reverse complement strand
CGCGGAGAGGTCGGCGGCTCGGGACGAAGCGTTACCGCAGCAAACCCTGCTGCTGCAGCCAAGTCTTGGCAACCTCGCGCGGGTCTTTGCGCTGCAGATCAACCTCGGCGTTGAGTTCCTGTAAGTCCTGCGTCTTCAGCTTCGCTGAAATGCCGTCGAGGGCAGTCCGGATCGTTGGCGTGAGCGCTTTGGTGTTCACCACCGGGACGACGTTGTCAGCGGTCTGCAGCTTCTTGTCGTCGTCCAGCAGAACCAGGTTGTAGGCCGCAACCGAACCCGAGGATGAGAAGACCAAGCCGAGTTGAATCTTGTCCTGGAGCAGGGCTTGAACCGTCAGCGGTCCACCTGAGTCGAGGCTGACGAAACTGGCGAACTTGATGCCATAGGTCTTCTTCAACCCCGGCTCGCACGCTGGTCGAGTTGGACACTCGGCGCCTGCACCAAGGACCACGGAGTTGCGCTGCGAGAACGTACCCATCTGCGACAACGTCTTGAGATTGTGTTTCTTGGCGTACTGCGTCGTGACGGCGAAGGCATTCTGGTCCTGCGCGGCAGCCGGAGTGAGGATGGACAGACCTCGCGGTTCGGCAAGTGCCCGGCCAGCCTTGAGCGTCGATTCGACGTCGCTCGAGGCGACCGGCGTCGCGTTTGGGCCGTTGACTTTTGCGTTGAGGAACTCCGTGAAGGTTCCCAGGTAGTCCGGGGTGATCTGGAGTTGTCCGCTCTCAAGCGCAGGCTCGACAATCTCTCGAGTCGTCAGTTCTTTGACCTGCGCATCGACGCCGGCGTTCTCCAGCACCAGCAGGTACATGTTGGCCAGGATGCGGCTCTCGGTGAAGTTCGTCGAGCCAATCTGAAGACCTGTCCCACTGAGCCCGCAGCTGGCGACCACACCGGTAACCACGAGTAGGCCAGCGACGGCGGCACTGATCTTGGTCCACCAGGCGCGGCGGGTCGCTGTCGTACTCATGAGGTCTCCGCCAGCATCGTGTCCCGCATCCGCAATCCCTTCGGCGTCGCCCGACGTTGCAGGAATGCCAGGACAACCTCGGTCATGATTGCCAGTAGGGCTGTCAGGATCGCGCCGGCAATGAGCAGGGTGTCGTCTTGAATCGCGAAGCCTTCGACCACATACGCACCTAGCCCACCGCCGCCAACCAACGCCGCCAAGGATGCCGTCGCGACGACCTGAACCGTCGCTGTTCGGATGCCAGCAGCGATAAGCGGCACAGCGTTGGGAAGCTCGACTTTGCGGAGCATCAGCATTCCGCTGAAACCCATGCCCCGGGCGGCGCCACGGATCTCCTCATCGATATCGCGAACCCCGATGTAGGAGTTGGTCAGCAGCGGGGGGATGGCGAAGACGATGAGCGCCAGGATCGCGGCCGTGTTGCCGACACCAACGGGAGCCCAGGCGGCAAAGATCACCAGCACGCCGAAGGTCGGAATCGCCCGACCGATATTGCCGACGTTGATCGCCAGGACACCACCCTTCTGCTTGTGCCCCAGAAAGATTCCCAGCGGCAAGGCGATGACCAGTGCCACGGCCATGGCGATGCCGGAGATCGCCAACTGCTGCCAGAACCGCACCGGGATGCCGTTTGGCCCGCTCCAGTGCGCTGGATCGGTGAACCATTCCCACAAGCTCATGCGGACCCCCGAACTGTCCGGGTCCACGGTGTGAGCAGCCGCTCAACCAATTGCAGCAGCCCTTCCAACACGACTGCGAGCAGCACGCACGCGATCGTTGCGGTCATGATTTGCGCGTGCCAGAAGTTCTGCAGGAAGCCGCTGTAGATCAGCGACCCAAAGCCGCCGTAGCCCACCAATGCGCCAATCGTGACCAGCCCCACGGTCGTCACTGTGGCGATTCGGACACCAGCCAGGATTGTCGGCGTGGCCAGTGGAACCTCGACTCGGGTGAGGATCCGCACCTTGCTGTAGCCCATCCCGCGGGCTGCATCAACCGCATCCGATGGGACGCCTTTGAGTCCGACCACGGAGTTGCGCAACACCACCAAGAACGCATACAGCGCCAACGCAACAACGACCGTCCAGGGAGACAGACCAAATACCGGCCATAGCACCGAGATCAGCGCGAGCGAAGGAATTGTGTAAAGCACACCGCCGAGCGCCAGGACAGGAGCCTCCAAACGCGGGTAGCGTCTAACCAGCAGTGCAAGTGGAAAGGCGACGACCATCGCCAACAGCACTGAGGTGAGCGTCAGCAAGATGTGCTGCTGACCGGCTTCAAGCAGTTGAGTGGTGTGTGATGTGACATACGACCAGCTGAACCAGGGATTCGGCGCAGGCTCAACGGTGGCACCGGCAGCCATCAAAGCAGCGCTGAAGGGAGGCACGCGATGAACGCTACTACTAGCAACGAGCCGATGATTACCTTTGAAGGTGCCTCAAAGACCTATCCCGATGGAACAGTTGCAGTCCACCCGCTGGATCTGCAGGTGAACAAGGGCGAGGTCTGCGTCCTCGTTGGGGCGTCGGGTTGTGGCAAGACCACCACCATGCGGATGATCAACCGTCTGCAGGAGCCGACCACCGGCCGCGTGCTGGTGGATGGCCGCGACGTCATGACCGTGCCACTGCGCGAGCTTCGGCTGGGCATGGGTTACGTCATTCAGCAGATCGGCCTATTCCCGCACCAGACCGTCCGCAGGAACATCGCGACGGTCTGCAACCTGCTCAAGTGGGACAAGAAACGGGTCGACGATCGCGTTGACGAGATGCTCGAACTCGTCGGGCTACCGGCGGAGGAGTTCGGCAACCGATACCCCCACCAGCTGTCCGGCGGCCAACGGCAGCGCGTCGGCGTTGCCCGCGGACTCGCCGCCGATCCCCCAGTGCTGTTGATGGACGAGCCATTCGGCGCGGTGGATCCCATCGCTCGGGCTCGCCTGCAGGACCAGTTCCTCGCGTTACAGGAGCGGGTCCGCAAGACCGTCGTCATCGTCACGCACGACATCGACGAGGCCGTCCGTCTCGGCGACCGGATCGCGGTCATGCGCCCGGGTGGTTACCTGGAGCAATACGCCGCGCCAGCCGAGGTGCTGGCCAACCCGGCGACGCCGTTCGTCGCCGAGTTCACCGGCACGGATCGCTCGCTCAAACTGCTGGCCGTCACCCCAGTGGAGTCAGGGGAACTCGAGGCCGCCGGGCCGGAAGCATCGTCGCTGGACAACGTCCCCGCGGACTGTTCCCTGCGCGAGGCCCTCGCGGTGTTGCTCGATTCGCCCGTGGGTCGCGTGTCGGTCGGAGATCCGGCAAACCCGGACGGCGTCCTTACGATGGACGGCGTGTTCCGGGCTCTGCGTATCTCGACCGATGACCTACCGTCGTCGTCGGTTGCATAGATCGCTCGGCGAGTAACTCGTCTGTCGCTTCCGGGTCGACTGCGCCCGGATCGCTTGCGGTGCCTGGTCGATCGCCATCCATGCGCCGATGGACACGCAGTTTGCGTGACGACGGTGACCGCGAGACCAACAGCCGCAGCACAGCCGCCAGACAGGTCAAACCGATCAACGACAGTGCCGCGATTCGATAGACGCGATTGCTGACGTCAGTTCCGCCGAGCCCGGCATGAATCGCACCAAGCAGCGCGACTGCCCACGCCGACATGTGGATGGCACGCCAGGTGCGCAGACTCATCTTGCGGCGCGCGAATGACGAGAGTTCGATCAGGATCAACAAGTAGAAGCCGACGATCCCGAATGCGACCGCCCACGGCTTCCACGCCGATGCGAACGGCACCAGTGCATCACTGACGCTGAAGGGCACAACCGGGTCGAACAACAGCGCGCCGACGTGAACGACCAGGACCGCGAACGCGAGTCCGCCAAGCATCCGATGGAGGTCGAGCACCCACCCCGGTCGATCTCGATCGCGCAAGATTCCAGTTGAGAGCACCACCCCCCAAATGACCGCGACGGTGATGAGGACCCAACCGACGATTCCGGACGCCCTGGATAGGTACCAGAACAGATGTTCGTTGACATTCACCGTCATTGCGCTACCTCCAGGTAGTTCCACCAGGTGCTGGTGCAGTGGGGCAAGTCGTCGACCCCATCAGTCCACGTGGATGCTGCTACCGCGCGCTGGTTTAACGCGCTCAAACCAGCTGTCCGACCGAGCACGAATGGCAGCTTGGTCATCGCCTCTGCCCAGGCAGCGGTTCCGGCAACGACGGACACGGTGGTTACTGAGTTGCGGCTGGCATCAGCCAGGTACGGGTTGATGAGGTCATGACGCAAACGGGGGACGCGCTGCGCGGTGCCACTACCGAGTTGTTGCCGGGTCAAGCGACAGGAAGTTGCCACGCCACCGTCGCGCAGAACGACGACAGATTGATCGGCCGCCAAAGTGATCCGCCAGGCGTCGCCTCGGGGAGGACGGCCCATCACCCGCAGGTCTCCGCCGATGTCAACGAGCACCCCGATGGCGCCGCCATCCATCACTTGCTGAGCAACCCAGTCCGCGGCAAGACCCTTGCCGAGTCCACCGGAGTCCAGCGTGGTTCCGAACGGAAGTACCACGTCACCGGTTTCCTCGAAGACGACTACGTCCCCTGGCCTGCCGGGTGCAACCACGTGGGCCGGTAATGCGGTGACCAGCTCCGGATTGCGGCGCGAACGCGCGTAGCCGCCGGCGAGCAGGAGCGGTAACAGGGTCGGGTCAAATGCCCCGGCCGTAGCCCGCCACGCCTCAACGAGCGCGCGGACGAGCGCCACCGTGTCGGAACTGACGTGGACTGGGCGTCCGGTCGAACGGTTCAGTTCAGAGATCTCTGAATCCGCCCGGAACCGACTCCACTTTGCGTCGAGGTCTTGCACGCGGGCGACTGCCCGACGACTCAACAGTTCGACGCCAGCAGGTGACTCCCCTGGCTCGGCCACAACCGTGAGATTGCATTCGCACCCCATCGCGACGAACCCGACCTGTTGGAACACTCGGGCAGCCTCGGTGGTAGCGCTGTCAGTGCGAACCACGGCTCGATCCGTTGCTGCCGCCAGAGCTAGTCGAGCCGGAACTCGTCGAGCCGGAACTCGTTGAGCCGGTCGAACCGCCGCTACTACTCGAACCGCCCGAGGAGTTCCCGCCTGAGCCTCCGGACGAGTAGCCACCTGATGACGACCCACCAGAGGAATAGTTGCCGCTCGAACCTGAACCGCCGGCGGAATTGCTGTTGGTCGACCCTGAACTGGCGCCATACGAGGAGGCAGCACTCCAGGATTGCTGCAAGCGCTTCTTGCGGGCCGCGCGTTTTCTTGCGGCCTTGCGCTTCGCCGCCCGGGCCTCGGCGCGTGCCTTGGACTTGGCAGCTCGGGCCGCCGCGTCCGCTCCGGGCAAGGCGGCCGGAACAACGACCGAACCATCCTGCCCTGTGACAGCGGACC
>JAGNDY010000084.1:5448-7151 GCA_018003655.1 Candidatus Nanopelagicales bacterium | reverse complement strand
TCCTCCAGGCCGTACATCGAGAGGTCCTTGCCGTAGCCGGAATGCTTGAAGCCACCGTGCGGCATCTCGGCAACGACCGGGATGTGGGTGTTGATCCAGACGGCACCGAAGTCCAGTCCGGCTGAAACCCGCAGCGCGCGACCGATGTCACGGGTCCACACTGACGATGCCAAGCCGTACTGCACGTCGTTGGCCCAGGTCAGAGCCTGCTCCTCGTCGGTGAATCGCTGAACGGTGATGACGGGACCGAAGATCTCGTCCTGGATCATCTCGTCGGTTTGTTCCAGGCCCGCGACCACGGTGGGTTCGATGTGGTAGCCGGTATCCCCGATGCGGTTACCACCGGCGACGACCTCTGCGTGACTCGGCGCACGCTCGATGAAGCCGAGAACGCGATCGAGTTGATTGGCGTTGTTGACCGGTGGGACGAAGGCATCCTCGTGCTTGCGTCCGACTGCCGACACGGTGACCTGGGCCCGAGCCTGCTCGGCGATGGCCGCGACAAAGTCGTCGTAGACGCCCGGGGCAGCGATCACCCGAGTCGAGGCGGTGCAATCCTGGCCCGCGTTGAAGTAACCGGAGACGGCCAACCATTCCGCTGCCGCAGCGACGTCCGCGTCGTCGAAAATGATGACGGGGGCTTTGCCGCCGAGCTCAAGGTGGACGCGCTTGACGTCATCGGCCGCTGACTTTGCCACGGCCATACCCGCGCGAACCGACCCGGTGATCGCCACCATGTTCGGCCGTTTGTGGGACACCAGTCCGGCACCGGTCTCGCGATCGCCACAGATGACGTTGAAGACCCCTGGTGGCAAGACCTCGCTGGCGAGTTCAGCCATCCGGACTGTTGAAACCGGAGTCGTATCGCTCGGCTTGAGGACCACGGTGTTACCCGCGGCGAGCGCAGGTGCGAACTTCCAGACCGCCATCATCATTGGGTAGTTCCAAGGGGTGACCTGGCCGACGACACCCACCGGCTCGCGGCGAATCCAGGAGGTGAATCCCTTCATGTATTCGCCTGCGGACTTGCCCTCAAGGACCCGGGCCGCACCGGCGAAGAACCGGATCTGGTCGATCATCGGCGGGATCTCTTCAGCCGCAGTGACCGCGACGGGTTTGCCCGTGTTGAGGCTCTCCAACTCAATGAGTTCGTCGGCGTGCTCCTCGAAGATGTCGGCCATATCCATGATGGCCTTCTGGCGCTCAGCGGGGGTGGTCTTGCCCCACGTCTTGAACGCGGCATCGGCGGCGGCATACGCGTTGTCGACGTCCTCGGACCCGGACACGGGTGCGGTCGCAAACACCTGACCGGTCACGGGCTCAATCAGTTCGGTGACGACACCGTCAACCGAGTCAACCAATTCACCATTGATGAAGTTCTGTACTCGCAGATTCTCAGCCATAAGACAAACACTAGGGCCTATTTCCCGGACTGTCGCTAGAGGCTCGGGAAGGTCATCCTCGGGGCACTCACTCTCCTGCGCCTGTGACCGTTGTGCCCGCAGACCGTCGCGCACCTACGATGACGCCATGAGTCCCGATCAACACCATCACACCAACCTCTCCGAACGTGCCCGCGAGCACCTTTGGCTCGCGTTCACCAGGCACTCCGCGTACGAGGAGGGTGAGCAAATCCCCGTCATCGTCAAAGGCGACGGGGCGCGGATTTGGGACGACAAAGGTCGCGAGTACCTCGATGGCCT
>JAGNDY010000084.1:0-5348 GCA_018003655.1 Candidatus Nanopelagicales bacterium | reverse complement strand
TTGACGTCCGGGTACTCACCGCTCGGCGTGATGGCGGTCAGTGACCGACTGTTCGAGCCGTTCTCCAAGGGCACGACCTCATTCCTGCACGGCTACACGTTTGGCGGCCACCCGGTCTCCTGCGCGGTCGCCATGGCGAACCTCGACATCATGGAACGGGAGAATCTGTACGGCCGGGTCCGCGACAACGAACCCAACTTCCGCGCCACGCTGGAGAAACTGCACGATCTGCCCATCGTGGGCGACGTCCGTGGCGAGGGCTACTTCTACGGCATCGAACTGGTCAAAGACAAGGCGACCAAGGAATCATTCAACGAGGCCGAATCTGATCGAATCCTGCGAGGGTTCCTATCCAAAGCGCTCTTCGATGCCGGTCTCTACTGCCGGGCCGATGACCGTGGCGATCCGGTGATCCAGTTGGCCCCTCCGCTGATTGTCGGCCAACCCGAGTTCGATGAGATCGAGGGCATCCTGCGTTCAGTGCTGACTGAGGCCTGGACGCTGCTCTAGGCATTCGCGTCGGCAAGCACGCGCCGGTGCCACTAGCCTTCGCGGAGTGAGGTTGCGCAGAAGTCCGGGCTTGCGCACCGGCGTGCTCTTGATGGCGCTGATTGCCGTCGTGGTGTTAGGCCTTGGTGCGACCATCATTGCGAGCCGATTCAGCGATGCGCGCGATGCTGGCCAGTCCGTCGCGTCGACTCTGCAGCCCGCAGCCGACGCGTCAAATGACCTAGACGTCGCCATTGGCGAGATGGACCGCGGGGTGCGTGGCTACGTCATCACCGGCCGGGCAACGTCGCTGAGCACCTACGCCGAGGGATTCAAACGCTCTGCTGCCGACTTGGCCGAACTCGAGAGGCTGCTCGCCGGTTCGGAGCAACCGCTCAATGAACTGGCCACCAACGTGGCAGACGCGCGGGGAGTCTGGCTCAAGGTCGCCGCCCGGCCAACGATCGACGCGGTTCGCAGCGGCGATAGGACGGCTGCGGTGGAACTGGTGGGGTCAGCCAAAGCCGAACAGGCCTTTGCCGTGCTGCAAGCCCAATCGCTGTTCCTCGACAACCAAATCGATGTGCGCCGGGCGAGCGAATTCGCCGGGCTGACCGAATTCTCACGGCAACTTGCCTGGGCGCTGTTCGGGTCAGGCGTCGCCCTGTTGCTGGTTTTTGTCGCGGCAGTGATCTTCGTCAGTAAGGGCGTGGTGTCGCCGCTGAAGCAACTCGGATTGCAACTGCGCGCTGTTGCAACCGGTGCAAGGTCCTCCCCGATCGAGCCGACCGGAGCAGCCGAGATTGCCCAGGCCGGTAGAGATGCGGAAGAGATGCGTCGGCAACTCGTCGCACGAATCGACGAGGCCAATATGGCTCAGCAGGGGCTGGAACAGGAGGGTCCCGTCGTGGTCGCGATCCGATCGGAACTGACCCGCGAACGGCAGGTGTCGGCGGTCGGAGTCGACGTATACGGCGAGCAGCTGCCTGCCGAGGGCGTGCTGGCTGGTGACTGGTGGGACGCCTACGCGCTGCCGGATGGGCGCACCGCCGTCGTGATGGTCGACGTCTCCGGTCACGGTGCCGACGCTGGTGTGATCGGCCTGCGATTGAAGCTGACGATTGCCAGCGTCTTGGAGACCGGCGGGAGCATGCTCAACGCAGTGCGCCGGTCACAGCGCCTACTCAGCACCGAAGAGAGCCGGTTCGCGACCCTGTGTGGAGTTGTCATCGATCCGACCTATAAGCAGATCGAATGGGTGAATGCCGGACACTTGTCACCACTGATCATCAGTGACCTGGGCGAGCGTTTTGAACTGGGCACCACCGGACCGTTGCTTTCCAGCCTCGGCGGAGTCTGGCGCAGCGAAACGGCCAGATTCGATGACCATCACACGATGGTGATGTGGACTGATGGAATTACCGAAGCTCGCAACGAGGCTGGCGAACAACTTGAGGATGCGGGCATTCATGAGTTGATCGCGCAGCTACTGGCGGCGGCGGGAACCTCATCGCAGGAACTGGTGCAGTCAGTGATGGCCGCGGCCCGATCACGGGCGACCGAAGACCAATGGAAGCGCGACGACGTCACTCTGATCGCGGCCCGGCTTCGTCGCGAGTTGGTTCCAACTAGCGATTGATGCCCTTGACCACCGACAATGTGCAGCTTCGGCAGGACAAGCGGCGGTTGCGTGCGCGAGCATCCTTTGATAGCTCTGATCTCTCAACCGGCATGCGAAAGGGCACATCATGATGCGAGCAGGAGTCGACCTCGGCGGCACAAAGATCCAGGTCGTCATCGTCGATCCGAAGAACGCCGTCTTGGGCAGCGACCGTCGGCCCACGCCAACGGTTGGCGGGCCCGACGATGTCACCGACACGATCGCTGATTCGATTCGCGCCGCAGTCGGCGACGCCCAGATTGAAATGTCTGACTTGCTCGGCATCGGCGTCGGTGCTCCTGGGCAAATCGACCTCAGCGCCGGAACCCTGAGCAACGCTGGAAACCTCCCCGGCTGGATGTTGACTTACCCGCTGGCAGGCCAGCTGTCCAAGCGAATGGGGGGCGTGCCGGTTGCGCTCGGCAACGACGTTCAGGTCGGCGTCAATGCCGAGGTCCACTTGGGCGCCGGCCGATCGTTCAACTCGCTGCTCGGTGTGTTCTGTGGGACCGGGGTTGGCGGTGGTGTCGTTATCGACCGAGAGATGTGGGTTGGTCGTGGAGCCGCTGGCGAGATCGGCCACGTCTGCATCATGGCCAAGGGTGGAGCGCCCTGCACCTGCGGCAGGTCGGGCTGCATGGAGGCCTACGCCGGGCGCGCAGCGATGGAGATCCAAGCGCGCAAGTGGAAGTCCAAGGGCAAGAAGACGGTCCTGTTCAAGATTATGAAGAAGAAGGACCGCGTCCGGTTGTCCAGCGGTGTCTGGTACCGCGCGATCAAGCAAAAGGACAAGATGGCGATCAAGCTGATGGACCGAGCCATTTGGGCGCTTGGGGCTGGCGTTGGCAGTTCGGTCAACTTGCTCGACGTCGACGCGGTGATCATCGGCGGTGGCCTGGGTATCCGGATGGGCAAGCCGTTCGTCCGGGACATCGAGAAGGCCATGATGCCTCACCTGATCAAGTCAAAGAACCCGCCGAAGGTACTGCTCGCCGAGCTCGGCGATCTTGGTGGCGCCTTGGGGGCTGCCCTCTTGGTCGAGAAACTCGTCAAGGTCCCGGCCATCAAGACCACGCGTGCGCCAGCGGCCGCTGCTCGTTCCCGGCAAGCTCGAACGGCCGCGCAGAACGCTGCAGCAAGCCTGGGCACGAAGGCCCCGGCAAAACGGAGCACCACCCGGCGAACTCCGGCCGCCAAGCGAGTAGCCGCGGCAGATGCAGCCAAGGCACCGGCGAAGCCCCCTGCCAAGGCCGGAGCAAAGACGACCGTGGCACGCAAAGCCCCGGCCAAGAAGGCGCCCGTCAAGCGTCCCGCGGCCAAGAAGGCGCCCGTCAAGAAGGCACCAACGAGCTGACCGCTTCGTTCGCTGTCAACGTGGCCGGACCCGGCTGGACTGGGTGAGCAAGGCTGGTCGGGCCTCGACAGCGAATCACTAGGCAGGGGCGAGGATGCACGATCCAGGCAACCTGATCCTGCGTCGAGCGCTGCGGGTCGCGATCGTCTTGCCACTGGCCTATGTCGCCGTCAGGTACGGGCTTGACCTACCCGCTGGCGCACCCTACGCCGGCTTCGGAACCTTCGTGCTGCTGGCGTTCGCGGACTTCGGTGGCCCGACCAAAGATCGTGCACGTGCCTATGTCCTGGCGGGCCTGGCCGGACTTGTCGCCATCGCAATCGGGACTGCTGCGTCGAACTCCTTCTGGGCGTCGGTCATCGTCACCTTCGTGGTGTGCACGACGTTGGCCTATTCGGGGGTGCTGCGGGGCTACGTCGCCGCCGCAACGACGTCAATCCTGTTGCCGTTCGTCATCGCCGTAACCGCGCCGGGGGACCTCACGGCGCTGTGGCCTCGACTGATTGGCTTCGGCGTCGCGGTCGTGTTCGCCCTCGTTGGGGCACTGGTCCTGTGGCCGGTGCACATCCGAAGTGAGCTGCGCGCCGCCGTCAGCGAGGTGCTGGCGGCGTCGGCCAACGTCGTGCGCTCGCTATGGCCCGACGTGGCCACCGGCCCAGCTGTCGACAGCGATCAGGCCCAACGCGACCTCAAGGACGCCGAGCACCGGCTACACGAGAAGTATGGCGGGCAACTGTTGCGGCCTGGCTCAGCGACGAGTCGCGACCGTGCCCTGGTGCTGTTGATCGACGAATTGACTCGGCTGCGAATGTTCCTGCTGTGGCGCCCGGACGCCAACAACTTGAAGATGCCCGGCGACGCAGCCCTGGCGCGAACTACCGCTGACCTCCTCGACGTGTGCACCGCTGCGCTGGGCCAAGGTGGGCCCCCACCGGACCCGCTGGGAATGGAGGAAGAGCGTGATCGACATCGCCAAGCAAGTGAACGATGGGCATCCCGCGAATTGGCCGAGGGAAACGCGCCGCTAGTCAAGTCGGCCCTGGACGCGGGCTTTCAGTTGCGGCTCGTTGCGACAGTCACCGAGTTGGTCGCCGGGGATTCCCGGGTCGCGGTCGGAGCACCCGCCGCTGGCTACCGCCCAACTACCGCCGGCGTCGCTCTGCCGACGCCGCACCGGAGCACGTGGTCGACGCTGTCCGCCCAGCTGTCCCTCAGTTCGCCCTGGCTGCGCAACAGCCTGCGATCCGGCCTGGCGTTGACAATCGCCGTGGCGGTAGCTGGCTTGGCCGAACTTGAGCACCCCTTTTGGGTTGTCCTCGGGACGATGACGGCGCTGCGGTTTGACGCCATCGGTACCGGTCGAACCGCTGTTCAGGCAATCGTTGGAACGACTGCTGGATTCGTCGTCGGAACAGGTGTCCTGCTCCTCGTCGGCGACTACCCAGTCGCTTTGTGGGTCCTGTTGCCAATCGTCGTGTTTCTCTCGGGGTACACGCCCGGCGCGATCTCCTTGGTGGTCGGGCAGGCGTCGTTCACGGTCTTCGTCATCGTCTTCTACGCACTCGTAGCCGGGCCGTCGATCAAGACGGGTGAGATCCGCGTTGTCGACGTCGGCATCGGGTTGTTGATCAGCTTGATGGTGTCTGCATTGATGTGGCCGCGGGGTGTCGCAGCGCGTGTCCGTAAGACCCTCGCCGGGTCAGTCCACGCCGCCACCGCCTACTTGGTCGTCGCCTACGACCGCCTCCTGCTCGGGCAGGTGGCAGTCGCCAAAGCCGGTACCAGCAGGGCGGCCGCGTACCGAGCTGCCGCCTTGGCCGACGAGACGTTCGATCTAGCTCTGGC
>JAGNDY010000083.1 GCA_018003655.1 Candidatus Nanopelagicales bacterium | reverse complement strand
ATGTCGACGAGCGAGCGTCGAGCACGGAAGGAACAGCAGATGCACCCTGACGTTTTGGTGGGTTCTCAATGACGGGAAGCAAATCCTCGGTCCTGTTCGTCTGCGTGCACAACGTTGGCCGCTCCCAAATGGCAGCGGCCTACTTGACCCGGCTGGGCAGGGAGCCGGTGCGGTCCGCCCGATCCGCGACGCGATTCGCACTCGGGTCCAGGCTTTGATCGCCGACATTGCACCCGAAGCGCAGTGAACGAGCAGGGGCCTGCCTCCCGTACGTCAGCCACCGCATCCGCCGACGCTTATGCCGACGCGGTGATTGGTCGGCTGTCGCTGTTGGACCGCTTCCTGCCGGTCTGGATCCTGGCCGCGATGATGCTCGGGCTGCTGCTTGGCCGGGTCGTGCCGGGGATCCAGGACGCCCTTGACACGGTCTCCATCGGGCAGACATCGCTGCCGATCGCTGTCGGGTTGCTGCTCATGATGTACCCAGTACTGGCCCGAGTCCGATACGAGGACATGGGCCAGGTCACCGGCGACCGTCGGCTGCTTTGGTTGTCGTTGCTGCTGAATTGGATCGTTGGACCCGCCCTCATGTTCGCGTTGGCGTGGACGTTTCTGGCTGACCAACCTGCCTTCCGAACCGGCTTGATCGTCATCGGTCTTGCTCGGTGCATCGCGATGGTGCTGATCTGGAATGACCTGGCGTGCGGTGACCGGGAGGCAGGCGCATTGCTCGTTGCGATCAACTCGGTCTTTCAGATCGCTGCCTATGCGTTACTCGGCACTTTCTACTTGAAGATCCTGCCAGCCTGGTTGGGACTGGAAACCCAGGACGTGCAGTTCTCGACCTGGTCGATCACCAAAGCAGTTCTGATTTTCCTTGGGATTCCGTTGGTGGCTGGCTACCTGACCCGCCGCATCGGGGTACGTGCGAAGGGCCGCACCTGGTACGACGACAAGTTCGCACCCCGAATCGCTCCGCTGGCGCTCTATGGGTTGCTGTTCACGATCGTCGTGCTGTTCGCTTTGCAGGGCGAGGCGATCACCGGCGATCCACTCGCGGTGGTGTCGATCGCCGTCCCGCTGCTGCTCTACTTCGCGATCATGTGGACCGTTGCGTTCGCCGCCGGAATGAGGGCTCGGCTCGGATATCCGAAGACAGCAACAGTGGCTTTCACGGCAGCGGGCAACAACTTCGAGTTGGCGATCGCGGTCAGCGTTGGTGTCTGGGGCGTCACGTCGGGGCAGGCTCTGACGGGGGTCATCGGCCCACTGATTGAGGTTCCCGCGCTGGTGGCGCTGGTCTACGTGTCGCTGTGGTTGCGGCACAGGTACTTTTCCCGTGCCGGCGTAGTCCAACCCGACTAGTAACCCGTCCAGATGGGCGGTAGGGCCTGGCCCGCTGTCGAATATGTCACCTGGTGGCATCCGAATTGTCGCTTTCCGGGGTTCGCTTGATGGCTCGATGTGCGTAGCTTCGAAAGGTCAGTGCAAACGCAGAACGGGTACCTAAGGGAGACATATGTCCAAGCGACGAACCACGACTGTCGTTGCCGCCACCGTGTGCAGCACGGCGCTACTTGTGCCGGTCGGCGCTGGTGCCGCAACCGCTTCGCCATGGCATCACCACGCAAAGCAGGGCGTGACCGCGGTCAAGCGGCTGCCCGCGAGTGCGGCCAAAGCTGAACTTCGCAAGGCAGTTCGCGCTGCGAACAAGACGTTCCTGATCGCCGAGCATTCAGCGATCAGGACGTTCCGCAAGGCGGTGCGGGATGCCCGCAAGACCGAGCGCGTGACGGTTCGAGCCGCCCGCAAGGCTCGCATCGCCGCAGTCGCGGCAGCGACAACGGACGAGCAAAAGGCTCAGGCCTTCGCGGCTTACCGTGCTGCTCGCAAGGCCGCGCACAAGGCACGCAAGTCGACGATCAACTCGGCGCGCGTCGCCCGCAAGGTTGCGATCACCAGTGCACGCGCGGATCGCACCCACGCTGTGGCAGTCGCCTGGGCTGCCTACAAGGGCTCAGTCTGATCGCCCACTAGCGTCACAACGACGAGCCCGGGACCCCTCGCCTTTCGCGCAGGGTCCCGGGCTTCGTTGTATTCAGTGGGAGCAGTGGGGTGGCGGTCCGCCGCAGTGGGTGGCGTCGGCGGTGGTTTCGCTTAACCCCCCGGGTCAGGTGTTAGCTGACCGTCAGGGCGGTGCGGATCCCATCGCCGGTTTGGCCTGGCTTGCAGGCGATCTCGTAAGAGCCGGCGGCCAGCGTTGCGTTCATTGTGCGAGAGGTGCCTGGGCCGATGTTCTCAACTTCGGAGACGATGGTTGTGAAGGCATCCCCGCTCTTGCCGTAGACGTAGACCTCGGTGATCTTGCCGCCGGTATTGGTGACGTCGAAGGCGGTCGCTCCTGCGGGCACCGAGTTTGTGCTGATGTCGCAGGTCGAATCCGTCGAAGTGACCGACACTCTGGTTGCTGCGCTGGTTGAGTTCGATGAATCCGAGCTGCAGCCAACGATCAACAGTGGGCTTGTCACGGCGACGGCAACGAAAGCCAGCTTGCGTGCGGACATTGGGTTCCTTTCGGTGGGTGAACGATGGGACGAGTCGCGCCCCGAAATGTGGATCGGAGCAGGTATCGACTGCTGCGGCTACTTGCTTGCTCGCACCGAGTCTGGTGTTGCCGCGACCGCCGCAGTGGGCTTCGGAGCGGGTGCCGCGGTGGCCTTCTTTGGCTTGCGGAAGAACAGGAACATCACCGGGATCAGATAGGCCAGCCACGCGCCTATCTCCAGCCACGAAGGCGTTGACGAGACGTTGAAGATGCCCTTGAACAGCGTTCCGTACCAGGAGCTGGGCGGGATCGCGCCGCTGATGTCGTAGGCAATGGTGTTCAGACCGGGCAGGATTCCTGCCTCCTGCAAATCGTGAATCGCGTAGGCGAAGACGCCTGCCGCTACGACGACGAGGGCTGCACCGGTCCAGGTGAAGAACTTGGCCAAGTTGATCTTTAGGGCACCTCGGTAGAACAGCCAGCCAAGAACGATGGCAGTGGCGAGTCCCAGCGTTGCACCCAGAACGGGCGCTGTCCCTGAACCCGTCGATTGGACGGCGGCCCAGATGAATAGCGAAGTCTCGAGGCCCTCACGAGCGACGGCGATGAATGCGACAACCGCGATCGCAATCGGGCCGACGCCCATTGCGCTGTCGAGACGGCCGTGGAGTTCGCCCTTGATGTTGCGGGCGGTGCGCTTCATCCAGAAGATCATCCAGGTGACGAAGCCGACGGCGACGATCGACATGATTCCGCCGAACGCTTCCTGCGCCTTGAACGACATCGATGACGAGGTGAATGTCAGTGCGGCGCCGAACAGCAAGCTCAGCGCGACTGCTGCGCCGACTCCGATCCATACGGGCAACAGAGCGTCGCGGCGGCCCGTCTTGACCAGGTAGGCGATCAAAATACTGACGACCAGCGCCGCCTCGATGCCCTCGCGTAGGCCGATCAGATAGTTCGCAAACACAAGCACTCCTCCAGGGTTTCTAGGAACAAAGGTAAGGCATACCTAAGTCACGCGCCACCCTGGGAGTGCCACATCACAAAGTTACCCAGCGGTATGGCTGTTTCCCGGCCCGGGAAACAGCCATACCGCTGGGTAACTTTCAGGGTTGGTGTTGGAGCGGCGTGGAGGGTCTAGAGGACCTTGCCGAGGAAGTCGCGCAGGCGGCTGGAGTTGGGGTTCGCCAACAGCGCTGTCGGCTCTCCCAAGTCGGCGATCACGCCTTGGTCAATGAACGCGAGGATGTCGCCGGCCTCGCGGGCGAAGCCAACCTCGTGCGTGACGACGATCATCGTCATACCGCTGGAGGCGAGTTTCTTCATGACATCGAGCACGTCGCCAACGAGTTCTGGATCTAGCGCAGAGGTCGGCTCGTCGAACAACATCAGGTCGGGGTCCATCGCCAGCGCACGCGCGATCGCGACCCGCTGCTGCTGCCCGCCGGACAGTTGCATCGGGTAGCTATCCCCGCGATCGCCGAGTCCCACTTGCCCGAGTAGGTCGAGCGCACGCTCCTTGGCCTTGTCTTTGTTCGTATTCTTGACGATGACCGGACCGGCCATGACGTTTTGAGCTGCGGTCATATGCGGGAAGAGGTTGAAGCGCTGGAACACCATGCCGATCGCCCGGCGTTGGTCAGCAACTTCCTTGTCCTTCATCTCGTGCAACTTGGCACCGCGTTGGGTATAGCCGATTAGTTCGCCTTCGACGGACAACCGGCCGGCATCGATCTTCTCCAAGTGATTGATGCAACGGAGGAAAGTCGACTTACCGCCACCAGAAGGTCCGATGATGCACGCGACCTCGCCCTTGCGGACCTCGAAGTCGATCCCCCTGAGGACTTCGTTGCGACCGAAAGCTTTGCGCACCTGTTCGGCCTTGACCATGACCTCTGGCAGGTCGTCGATGTCCGGCGCGATCTGCACGTCGCTCATGATGAGGCCTTATGCCCGAAACGGGATCGGAGCTTCTGGATCGGTGTCGGTGGCAACTCGCGCATGGCGCCCTTCGCGTAGTGGCGTTCGATGTAGTACTGGCCGACCATCAGCACCGATGTCAGCGCGAGGTACCACATGCTCGCCATGATGGCCATCGGGAACGGTCGGAACAGCCGGTTGCCAATGACGGAGGCCTGGAAGAAGAGTTCCGTCGATAAGGGGATCGCAATCACCAACGACGTCGTCTTCAGCATGGATATTGTCTCGTTGCCAGTCGGTGGGACGATCACGCGCATCGCCTGGGGCAACACGATGTGCCGGAGTGTCTGCATGCGAGTCATACCGACCGCAGTCGCGGCCTCCTCTTGGCCCTCATCGACGCTCAGGATGCCAGCGCGAACAATTTCTGACATGTAGGCGGCCTCGTTGAGACCCAGGCCCAGCAATGCGGCCACGAATAAGGGAATGAGGGTCTTGGTGCTGACCGTGAACATCTCGGGCCCGAACGGTATGCCGAACGCGAAGTTCTGATACAGCGCCCCGACGTTGGCCCATAGGAACAGTTGGACGTACACGGGCGTTCCGCGGAATAGCCACACGAAGAACCAGGCGGATCCACTCATCACCGGGTTGGGTGAGAGCCGCATGATTGCGATCAACACGCCCAGGATGAGGCCGATGAGCATCGCCAGGACCGTCAACAGGATGGTGATGCCGACACCCTTGACGATGGGTGCAGAGAAGATCCACTTGCCGATGAGGTCCCAACCCCAGTTCGGATTGGTCAACAGGCTGTTGATCATCATCGCGATGAGTACCGCGATGACGACCGTCCCCACCCAACGTCCTGGGTGTCGGACGGGGACGGCCTCTATCGGTCTGTGCTCCACGCGCTCACCGGATGGCGGTGCTTCTTTGATTGCCATGACGGCCTCCGGTGAGCGGTTGGGTTAGGACGCTGGGGTTGGGTTCAGCTCGGCCTGCGTGATGGCTCCGCTTTCGACGCCCCAGTTGGTCAGGATCTGCTTGTAGGCGCCGTCGTCAATCAACGCCTGTGTTGCCGCTTTGATGGTCTCGGCGAAGGCCGTCTGGTCCTTTGCCACGACGATGCCGTACGGCGCCGCCTGAGTGATCTCGCCAACCTGCTCGAGCTTGCCGGTCTGCTTGATGGCGTAGGCAATCACCGGTGAGTCAGCCAGCATTGCGTCTGCCTTGCCGGAGACCACAGCGGTCGTGGCATCGGACTGCAGGTTGTATTGCTGGATATCGATGCCTGGCTTGCCAGCCTTCTTGCAAGCATCGTTTTTGACCGGGATGTCATCGGTCGCCTGCACGGTGGCTTTCTGAACCGCAACGGTCTTACCGCAGGCGTTGTTGGGGTCGATGTTGTTCGGGTTTCCGGTAGCGGTCGCCCACGCGGTTCCAGCGCTGAAGTAGCTGACCATGTTGGCCTGCTTGAGGCGGTCAGGGTTGATCGTGAACGACGACATTGAGCTGTTGTACTTTCCGTTCCTCACACCGACGATCAGTGAGTCGAAGCTCGCATTGGTCCATTCGCCCTTGAGGCCGAGCTTGGCAGCGATGGCGTTGCCGAGGTCGACGTCGAAGCCCACGATGGTGCTTCCGTCTTCGGCGATGAACTCACTCGGCGCGTAGGAGGCGTCGGTGCCGAAGGCAAGCTTGCCCGTGGACTTGATGGCCTCGGGGACCTGGGCAGCGAGCGCGGCGTCCGCCGAAACCGACGGGGTCCCTGATGACGAAGGATTGGTATTGCCCGACGAGCTGTTGTCGCTGCTACATGCGCCGAAGGCGAACGTCCCGGCGACGGCTGCGAGGCCAATCGCAGCGGTACGCGTAGTTGCGGATCGAAGAATCATTTGTGAACTCCCTGAATTGGTTCGGATTTGCGTAACCCTGGCACAAAAGCGATGTTATTGCTTTTGTGCGGCCGCTGACGACTCTTAGGCCAAAGTTCGCCCGTCGGATAGTGCAGACGCCAGGGTGGGTTCCACCTCAGACCTAGGTGGTGGGTACCAGCACTGTATCCGCCATTCGCTTGTCGATGATCTCGTCGGCTCTGTCTGCTACCCAACTGAGGTGCAGGATCCAGTCCTCGGCCCATACGAGCGAGATAGCCGCCGCACCCAGCCCGTCGCGCCCAGACGAACCAGCGGGCGATGCGACACTCTCGCTGCTATCACCGCCGACATTCCCCCGCCCGGCCCAGTCGGCCATACACGCTGCGGTTGCCTCCCGCAGTCGCAGGAAGGGATCGCCCATCGTGGTCAATTCCGTGCCGGAGTCCTCGTTGGAAGTGGGCTCGACGGCGGCCGATCTGCTCAAGTCGTGGTCGGTTGCCGCCAGCCGATCGATGGCTGAATTGAGACGAGCCTGCACCAAGTGCGCGCAGGCGAGCATCGCGTCGGCCGCTGCCGGGCAGCCGATTGGCGAGCGATCCGCCTCAGCGAGAAAAACAATCAACTCCGACGATGTCCGCAGTTGATTGGCTGAGTTTGCGATGGCTGCCCACGTGTTCGCGTGGAGCTTCTCCGGTCCCTGCTGGGCCAGAGCTAGATCGAACGTCTCGTCGGCCAAGGCGGCAGCTCGGTACGCGGCCGCCCTGCTGGTACCGGCTTTGGCGACTGCCACCTGCCCGAGCAGGAGGCGGTCGTAGGCGACGACCAAGTAGG
>JAGNDY010000082.1 GCA_018003655.1 Candidatus Nanopelagicales bacterium | reverse complement strand
TCACCGCAGGGCGAGTTTGCGCGGCCCAAGCACTCGCCCGTCGTACATTGACCGGAAGAGAGCCGTTCGTCGCACAACGGGCGGCATCGCTGGGCATCACCGTGTCCGACCTGGCGACCGATTGCTGGACCAGCCCCACCCGGTCCAGCGCATTCCGCAGTGGAGGTACCCATGGCCCGCAGCAGAAAGAATGACCTCATCGTCTTGCCGTCGTCGCCCGCTCCATATGGAGTCGTCCTGCTTTCGCACGGCAGTTCCGACCCCCGAGCACGCCTGGCCAATGACCTTCTCTCGCGACGCGTCGGCCATCGACTCAACGCTGCAGTCGCACTCGCCTCTCTTGACCACGACCGTGCGCGTCTCGATGGCGCTGTGGCACACCTCCAACAACGAGACGTCTCTGAGATCGTCGTCGTACCTCTGCTCCTCAACGTCGCCTACCACGCGACTTCCGACGTACCGGAAGCGACGGGTCGGGTGAAAGTCAGTTACCCCGGCGTCAAACTGCGGGTATCGCGGCCCGTGGGTGCCGATGCGACGCTGCTTAACGGCCTTGACGCCGTCTTGAAGGCATCCGGCTACCGACCCGCGCCCGAAATCGGCGTCGTACTGGCGTCGGCGGGCTCCGCCTACGAATCTGCCCGGGCACGGCACGCTGCGCTCGCGCTGGAGTGGCGTTCACATGGCTGGGGCGGTTCGGCCGTCGCGTTCGTCTCCGGACCGGGCCCGCGGGTGGACGATGCAGTCAGCACGCTGCGCGAATCCAACCTGGAAAAGATCGTGGTGGCACCGTTCGTCATCGCACCAGGGGTCCTCTCTCAGCGCATCGCCAGCGAGGCTCGCCAGGTCGGCGCGGTTCCGGTGACGTCGACACTGCACTCAACGGATGCCGCAGTCGACGTGGTCTGCAAGCGAATCGAAGCAGCCCTTGCCACAAATCCCGAGACAGTCACAGCCATCCCGCGCGACTAGCAGGCGCCGCTGCAGGACGTGATCCGAGGATGAGACCCGCTACTTGATGGGGATCAAGTTGAGTCGTCGAATCAACGCGGTCGTCGGTCGGGTATGGGACTGCTTCTGCCAGTACCGCGTCCAGTGGCGATTCTTGCGGGTGAGGTCCTTCAAGACCGCGCGCGTAAGTCTCTTGGTTTCGGTTCCGTAGTACCCCGTTGCCCCGTGCGGGTTGGCGCGCTTGACCTTGACGTGGCGCTTGTGTCCGAGCGTTCGCAAACCCTTCTGGTAGCGGCGAACATACGTGTTGGTTGTTCCCGGCCTTGTTGCTGAGAGGCTGACGTGGCGTGGGTTGCTCGACACTTTCACCGCTACCGGCTGCGTCACGGTAGCAGCGGATGTGCCCGTGCGAACCGCATCGATCTTGGTGCGCCACCAGCCCGCCGACCAGGCAGTGTCGACCTTGCCCTGCTTGCGACCCGCATAGTCCTTGTGGTTAATCGCGCGACTCGTCGGCAACCCAGCCGCATCGAGCGCAGCCGCAGCCACCTTCGACGCACTCGAAATCTGACTCGAAGTCAGGTCCTTGACGCCACCGCCCTGGGATTCGATTTCAATTCCCATCGAGTAACCGTTCATCCGGTCGGCCGGCACGCCGAACATTGAGTCGCCCGAACCCGCGTGCCAGGTGCGCCGTAAATAGACGATGTGCACGCCACCCGCGCGGTCGACATAGAAGTGGCAGGCGCGGACCGTCTTGCCAGCCGAACTCTTGACTCCGCGGAGGATCCAGGGCAGCGAGTGGGTGACCTTGAGTCGGGACGCGGGCACACTCGTGCCGGTGTCGTGCATCATCACCGCCTGCATGGTGGTGCCGGAGCCCGCCAACTTCGCATTCGACTCATACACCGGATCGTTGTAGCCCGCCTCCAGAATGGGCTTGACACCGTAGGCACGAAGCCGGTCGAGGACCCGCGTTGCGCTCGGCCATGGATCGGACGCTCTGTTCGAGGTCGCGCGATCGGGCGCATTCCAATATGGGCCGGCGAGATCAGCAGGTGACTCTCCGAAGTCACCGTTGTTGGAGTCGGTGGCGGCACTGGCCGACGCGATCGTTCCGCCGAGAACCGACACAGCCACCAGTGCGGCAGCTAGTCCGGTAGTCGATGTCCTGCGAAAACTCATAGATGAACCTCATCGGGATCTCAGCGTCAGTCATGGACGTTGCCGCAAATGCTCGGCGCATTCCTTTGTACCGAGATATCGGCGCTAAGTCGGCGCAACTGAAAACTGTGACATTCTCAACTACTTAGCGTGAACGCTGCTTCGGTCTCAACCGGCAGGAATCGCGGCGATCACTGACCACGCCCCAGGGCTGGATCGGGCACGGTCCGGCCGAGAGGACTATTCTGGGCTCGGCGCCCTGGCGGCACTGACATGTCGCTGACCAGGCGCGAAAACGCCTCCGTAACGGAAAAGGTGCACTGTGGCTTCTGAGCCTCGCGACTCCAACGGTCGATCCCATGACGCGTCGCATCTCGATCATCCTGTTCACATGGAAGCTTTCGGCCCCAACGAGTGGTTGGTTGACGAGCTTTACGTCCAGTACCTGGAGGACCCCAACTCAGTCGACCCAGCGTGGTGGGACTTCTTCGCGGACTACAAACCTTCCGACCGAAGCGCCGCCACGATTACCCACGCACCACCAACGGCGCCCACCAAGCCAGCAGGGTCGACTGCTCCACCGGCAGTGCCAACTACCGCAGCAAAGGCCCCGACGCGAGCACCGTCGGACGACGAGACCCTTCGGCAGTTGCGTGGGCCGGCCGCACGGGTGGTCACCAACATGGAGGCCAGCCTAGAAATCCCGACCGCGACGAGCGTCCGTGCGGTCCCAGCGAAGTTATTGATCGACAACCGCATCGTCATCAACAATCACCTCACCCGTCGCCGCGGCGGCAAGGTCAGCTTCACGCACATCCTGGGTTACGCAATCGTGCAGGCGCTCAAGGACTTCCCGGGTATGAACGTCGCCTTTGCCGAAGTTGACGGCAAACCCAACATCGTCACCCACCAGAACATCAACTTAGGCCTCGCGATTGACCTACCCAAGGACGATGGGAGTCGACAACTGCTGGTGCCTTCCATCAAAGCCGCTCAGAACATGGACTTCGCGCGGTTCTGGGCAAGTTACGACGATCTGGTCCGCCGGGCGCGCAAAGGCACCCTGGCGGTCGATGACTTCGCTGGCACCACGATCACCTTGACCAATCCCGGGACGATCGGCACCGTCCACAGCGTGCCTCGCCTGATGCCGGGCCAGGGCGCGATCGTCGGAGCTGGTGCGTTGGAGTACCCCGCCGAATGGCAAGGTGCGGCACCGGAGACGCTTGCGATGCAGGGCATCAGCAAGGTCATGACGCTGACCTCCACCTACGACCACCGCATCATTCAGGGCGCCGGAAGCGGTGAGTTCCTCAAGCGCATTCACAACCTTCTCTTGGGCGCGGAGCACTTCTACGACGACATTTTCAACGCGTTGGCAATTCCGTACGAACCGATCCGCTGGGCGCAAGACATCGCCTACGGCCACGACGATCAAGTCTCGAAAACGGCACGCGTCCAGCAGCTCATTCACTCGTACCGCGTGCGCGGGCACCTGATGGCCGATATAGACCCACTGGAATACAGCCAGCGGTCACACCCCGACCTCGACGTGGCGACACATGGTTTGACGCTGTGGGACCTTGACCGCGAATACGCCACCGGTGGCTTCGGCGGTCGGCCGTTCATGCGCCTGCGGGACATCTTGGGTGTGCTGCGAGATGCCTACTGCCGGACCATCGGTGTGGAGTACATGCACATCCAGGATCCAGCCGAGCGCGAATGGATGCAGGAGCGCATCGAGAAGCGCTACTCGCCGCCCCCGCTTGAGGAGCAGATGGGCGTGCTCAAACGGCTGAATGCCGCCGAGGCATTCGAGAACTTCCTCCAGACCAAGTATGTCGGGCAGAAGAGGTTCAGCCTGGAAGGCGGCGAATCGGCCATCGCGATCGTCGATGAGATCCTCACCGGTGCCGCTGAATCCGGCCTGGATGAGGTCTGCATTGGCATGCCGCACCGAGGCCGTCTCAATGTGCTGGCGAACATCGCTGGCAAGTCCTACGCACAGATCTTCCGCGAGTTTGAAGGCACGACCGACGAGGACTCGGTGCAGGGTTCTGGCGACGTCAAGTACCACTTGGGCAGCGAGGGCGTATTTACCGCTCCGGGCGGCGACACCTGCAAGGTGTACTTGGCCGCGAACCCGTCCCACCTCGAGGCTGTCAACCCGGTTCTTGAGGGCATCACTCGCGCGAAGCAGGACATCCTCGACCAGAGCGAGCTATTCCCGGTGCTGCCCTTGCTCATGCACGGCGACGCGGCGTTCGCCGGTCAGGGCATCGTCACCGAGACACTCAACCTCTCCCAACTGCGCGGCTACCGCACGGGAGGCACGATCCACCTCATTGTCAACAACCAGGTCGGGTTCACCACGGCTCCGGAAGCCAGCCGCTCAACGGTGTACGCCTCCGACGTCGCGCGCATGGTGCAAGCCCCGATCTTCCACGTCAACGGGGACGATCCGGAGGCCTGCGTCCGCGTTGCCGGACTCGCCTTCGAGTACCGCCAGACTTTCCACAAAGACGTCGTCATCGACATGGTCTGCTACCGCAAGCGTGGCCACAACGAGGCCGACGATCCGTCGCTGACTCAGCCACGGATGTACCACATCATCGACGAGAAGCGCAGCGTCCGGAAGATCTACACAGAATCCCTCATCGGCCGCGGAGACATCACCGTCGAGGACGCCGAGCTAGCGCTACGCGACTATCAGGCCCAGTTGGAACGTGTCTTCTCCGAAACCCGCGACGAGCACGACGCGGTCGACGAGATGCGCACCGGTCGGTTGCGATTCCCCGCCCACGTCGATACCGCGATCAGCGAAGAGACCGTCAAACGAATAGTGGCCAGCCAGATCGACCTACCGGAGTCGCTTGCGGTACACCATCGACTGGCTCCGCAGCTCCAACGCCGAGCGCAAATGGTTGCCGACGGCACCATTGACTGGGCGATGGGTGAGACGTTGGCGTTCGGATCCCTGCTGCTGGAGGGTCGTGCCATCAGGTTGGCTGGCCAGGACTCCCGCCGAGGCACGTTCGGCCAGCGCCACTCCGTGATCGTTGACCGCGACAATGGCGAGGAGTTCACACCCCTGAAGAACCTGAGCCCCGATCAAGGCAAGTTCTACGTCTACGACTCCCTGCTGAGCGAGTTCGCCGCCATGGGGTTCGAATACGGCTACTCCGTGGCTCGGCCGGAAGCGTTGGTGCTCTGGGAAGCCCAATTCGGCGACTTCGCCGATGGCGCCCAGACAATCATCGACGAATTTGTGACCTCCGGTGAACAGAAATGGGGACAGGAGAGCGGCGTCGTCCTGCTGCTCCCACACGGCTACGAAGGACAGGGCCCAGACCACTCCTCTGCCCGTCCGGAACGCTTCCTGCAGATGGCCGCCCAGGACAATATGACCATCACCATGCCGTCAACCCCGGCGTCTTACTTCCACGCTCTGCGCTGGCAGACCCTCGACCCGCATCACAAGCCAATGGTCGTCTTCACGCCGAAGTCGATGTTGCGGTCAAAGGCCGCAGCGTCGAAGTCCGAGGACTTCACGTCGGGCTGGTTCCGCCCGGTCATTTCAGATGACACGGTCGATCCCAAGAAGGTGAAGCTCGTACTCCTCTGCTCGGGCAAGGTGACCTGGGATCTGGTCGCGGCTCGAGCCGCTGCGCAACGCGACGACGTTGCGATCGTTCGGGTTGAGCGGCTCTACCCCCTGCCCGCCAACGAAATATTGAAGACACTGACGGCGTTCGGCCCAGACACTCGCCTCCGCTGGGTTCAGGAAGAGCCGGAGAACCAGGGCGCCTGGCCATACATGTTGCTGAACTTGGTCCCTCACCTCGACCGAGTCCTGGAAGACGTGACGCGACCGTCGTCGGCATCCCCGGCATCGGGCATTCACAGTGTTTCCGAACGCGAGCGCGCTGAGCTCATGACTGCCGCGTTTGAGATCGACTGAGGTGTTTGCCGGTGTACTCGACTGACCGTGGACTTGAGGAGCTGACGACCCGTCGTGGGGATGAAGCAGTGACGTTGTCTTACCTAGCGGATCGGATGGCGACCTTCGTCGACTTGAATCCGGAGTTTGAGGATGCGATCGAGCGGCTGGCCACCTGGCTCGCGCGTGACGACGCTGACGACGACTAGCCTCTGCTCCTCCCCCATCCACTAGTTGCCGTCGGCGAAAACTCCGCCCACTAGAGTCGGCGCATGCTTGCTGCCTACGCGAACTCGTCGGACTTTCAGAACCCACTTTCCTGCCTGGTTGTTGGCGACCGACCGGAACCGCAAGCACGGCCCGGCTGGACGACTGTGGCCATGCGCGCGGCAAGCCTGAACCAACACGACTTGTGGAGCCTGCGAGGAATCGGCCTGCCCCCCGACCGGTTGCCGATGATCCTCGGCTGCGACGCCGCCGGGATCGACCAAGAGGGCAACGAGGTCATCGCCTACCCAATCGTCGCCGACGCACCAGTCGGGATGGACGAGACGATGGATCGGTCGCGCACCATCCTCTCCGAACTCCATCAGGGCACTTTCGCCGAGCTTGTGACCGTGCCCCAACGGAATCTGATCCCCAAGCCAGCCGACTGGAGTTGGGCCGAGGCCGCTTGCCTACCCACGGCATGGCTGACGGCCTACCGGATGCTCGCCGTGCGCTCGGGTCTCAAGCCGGGCAACACCGTTTTGGTACAGGGTGCTGGCGGAGGTGTCGCGACTGCCTGCATCATGCTCGGCCGGGCGATGGGCATGCGGGTGTGGGCGACCAGCAGGAGCGAAGCCAAACGTGAACGCGCATTGGGCATTGGCGCACACCAGGTATTTGAATCCGGCGCGCGACTACCGGAACGGGTGGACGCCGTCATGGAGACCGTCGGCGCCGCAACCTGGGAACACTCCGTCAAGGTGCTGAAGCCGGGCGGGACCATCGTGATTTCTGGAGCGACGACTGGCCCGAACCCACCTGCCTCGCTCACCCGGATCTTCTTCATGCAGCTATCCGTGGTCGGATCGACGATGGGAACGCAGGAGGACATGAGCAACTTGGTCGCCCTGTGCTCACTGGCAGGCATCCGACCGCTTGTGGACCACACGGTGTCGTTGGCACAAGCACGCGATGGATTCGCGGCCATGGAGTCCGGGGACCTATTTGGCAAGATCGTCATCACCAACGAGTAACCCCGTCACCATCAAATACGCGCGACTCCGTCAC
>JAGNDY010000081.1 GCA_018003655.1 Candidatus Nanopelagicales bacterium | reverse complement strand
AGGACAGCCATAGCGAACGGGCCCGGGCGAGTGTCGACCGTGCCGGAGATGGGCCATTGCTCAAGTAACTTCTGCACCGAGGGGTCCGTGGAGTAGACCAGGAGGCGCCGTTCGGAGGCGGCCCGGGCCAAAGGCGCGGCGATCTGCTGGCTGCGACCGGATTTCAGCACCGATTGGACCGCTTGTTTGGCCACCGCCACTTGGAACCGCTTGCGCTCCTCGTTACGACCGTCAAACTCCAGGTAGACGCCGTTGGAGATAAAGGAGACAACCTGATCGGCGGGCAGTGACCGGCCGTCAGGCAGCGTGATTGGTTTGGTCGCCGCCACAAGATAGGACAGCGCAGCCGGATCGAGTGCCATCGCGCCCTGCAGTTGCTCGCCGGTCTGCTTCTTCCAACCGGCGATCCATTGCTGAGCAGCGAACGGGAAGTGCGGGGATAGGTTCATCCCCGACCACACCTCCGACAAATTGCCGTTGATCGCCTTGTAGTCGGGGCCCAGGTCAAGAACGGGTTTGGGGAAATCCTTGAGATCGGTGTTGGAGCCGACGCGTTCAAGCGTCATGGAACCTTTTTGAGCGCGCAAAATCCCATACGTGCCAAGGAATCCACCGGTACCCCGGGCCTCGGCAGGGCTAGTAAACGCAACGAAGTAGCGCTGGGTGCCCTTCGAGCCAAGCATCGGTGGCAACACAGCCGCACCGGTTGCTGCCGCACTCGTCGAGTCACGCAGTCGAGCAAGTTCGTCTTGCACACGGGTTGCCTGCGTGCGGACCGGGCCAATGGCGTCGCCGATCGGGGCGCCATCCAGATCCCGCAGAGCGCGCGAGGAGGACTCCGCCGCAATGGCGGTGGGAGCTCTTAGACTCTCCACGACCGGCAAGTTGACCGCGCCGCCGGGCTTGCGGAGCTTGCCCGACTGCACCACTTCAGTCGTTGAGGCCAACGGCTTCAGCGAGCCTTGCACGGCCGTGTTCAGCGAATCGGCGGTCACGGAGACAGTCTGGATAGTGGCACCGAGCAGCGGAGCGTACGCAGCCACTCGCCAGATCGGATCGTTGACCAAATCCGCCGCCAAAGATGTCGATTGCCCAACACCAGCAGTTGCTTTGTTAGCTTGCGCCAGATCTCCGGCGCTCACGGCAGCCTGAGCCTGCCTCACCGACCCGGACGCCCCCCGCAATTCATAGCCGGCTATGGCACCCGTGATCGTCAACCAAACGGCAATGGGTATCAGGACAGCGACCAGGCAGCCCACACACAGGGCGAAGATTCTCCCGATGCTGGGGGGTCTACTGACAGGTGACTCTGACATCGCGAATGAGCTTACGCCGACAAGACGCGATCAACGGCCCGGTTGAAGGTCGCCATGGCATCCAAAATCAGGTCTGCACTCATGCGGTGCAGGTTGTATCCCAGGATGTGGGGATCCGGAATGTCATCGACATGGTGCGGCTCAGGCATCTGCAGCGGTAGCGGAGGTAGTCCACGAGCGGCATCCATCTCGCTGACCAGCCACACCAGCCGTCGACCAACTTCTGCGGGCAACGCTGGAGTGAGAGTGAGCGGTTGCGTGCGATCGGGATCGATTACCTCGCCATGGAGTTTGCGGATGCCCATCTCCAACGGCCCGTCGTTCACGATCCAATCGGCCAGCCGGCAGGCTTGCAGCAAGGTGAATGTGATGCTGCGCAGTTTCGGATCGAAGCCGATCGCGGCGGATACGTGGCTGCGTGCAGCCCCGAGAATGAGGTCCGGGCGATTCGATGGGTCAAGAGTGAAAAGTCGGGCCGTCTCGGCTCGGTCGGCCTGCCCGACCATCGCCAGCGAAATATCGCAACTTGGTGCCCCCACAAGCGCCTGGATTCCGGCACTTGAGACGTTCGCCGTGATCCCAAAGCGAGCCACAAGTGGAGCCATGTCACGTTCGAGTATGTATTGCATCGCAGGCGACCGGCAGATGTTCATGGTGCACACCGTCATCACGGCGAAGTTGGCGTCGGTCTCTCCGGCGGCTTCGGCCAACGAAGTGGATTGGTCAGGCATGCGCAACGACCGGCGCCAGTCCGACGCTGCGCGCCACCGCATTCTGGTCACCGCAGCTTTGCAGCCAATTCGCTAGCAGCAGGTGGCCATATTCGGTCAGCACGGATTCGGGGTGAAACTGCACTCCCTCGATCAGCAGCTCCCGATGCCGTAGTGCCATCACCACCCCGGATTCAGTCGCACCAGTGATCTCGAGTTCGGCGGACACAGTGTCTGCCTCTACGGCCAGCGAATGGTATCGGGTCGCGGTGAACGGCGAGGGGATCCCGGCGAGCACGCCGACACCGTCGTGCTGGATCAACGACGTCTTGCCGTGCAACAGCTCTGGCGCGCGATCCACCGTCGCACCGAAAGCCTCCGCGATGGCCTGATGACCCAAACACACACCGAAGATGGGGACCTGTCCACCGAGTTCACGCACTAGGTCGATGCAGATTCCGGCGTCGGCCGGTGTACCCGGTCCGGGAGAAAGCAAGATGCCGTCATACTCGCGAGCTTGTTCGATGGAAACCTCGTCGTTGCGCAAGACATCGCACTCGGCGCCCAACTGACCGAGATACTGGACCAGGTTGAAGACAAAACTGTCGTAGTTGTCGACGACCAGGATTCGGGTTGTCATGCAGCTTCCCCTTCAGCAGCAGCGACGGTGACGCTGACGGTATGCGATCCGGGCGGTTGGCCCGTCACAGTCACCTGGTCGATCGGAAGGTGAGCGGTTGCCCAGGGAAAGATGATCAAGAACAACAAAACGACGACCGCCACCAGCAGCACGGTGACCTCGAACAGTTTGGCCCAAGTCGGCCCCGGCAGAACCCGCCACAATCGCTCATACATGGCTACAACTCCAAACCCTGCGGAAGGCCGGCCGACCGCTTCTTGCTCTCGACCAACTTGCCCCAATATGCCCAACGCTGCCAAGAAGCCCACCGAGGATTGCACGTCGTCAACGTAATCAGCCGCTGATCAGGTTCCGGTTGGGCGCCAAATGGTTGCGGATTGATCACCCATTTCTCATCCGGCGCGATGATCTTGTCCCGGTACAGCTGATACACGTACCACGCCTCGCGGGTCTTGACGTAGACCTTGTCACCGTCCTGGAGCCGATCGAACTCCGCGAAGGGTTCGCCGTGCGTCGCTCGATGGCCAGCGACCGCGAAGTTGCCGACCTGCCCCGGCATCGCGGTTTTGGGATAGTGGCCAATCCCCTCAGCCAACTGGTCTAGGCCCACACCCTGGATCACCGGCAAACGCCACACATGGTCACGCAAACGCGGTATGTACATCAGCGCGAACGCCGTGCCGGTTGGAGGTTGGCCACCAGTCCATTCAGGTGGCTTGGGCGCGTCGAGGAGTTGCTCAGCTCGCTGCGCAGCTTGTTCGGTTCGCTGATCGGCAATGACGTTGGTCCACCACAGTTGGTAGACGACAAATAGCAGCATCACCGCGCCGGCAGTAATGAGCAGCTCCCCAACTAGTCGAAGGGCTGTGCCAGCCGGACCACGCTTAGATCGGTTCGCGCCAGCCGTCGACCCATCCACAGCGGGTACAGTACGCCCAACAGGAGGTGTCGACACGTGCCAGAGTCAAAGTCCCGTAAGCAGACCCCAGTTGCCCCGAAGGTGTCGAAGTCAAAGAAGCCCGTCAAGCTCGGCTCACCGCCGTGGGTTGCCCCGGTGATGGTGGGCTGCTTCGTCCTGGGCCTGCTATGGATCGTCGCGTACTACATCGCGCCCGACGCCCCGCTCCTCAAGGACCTGACCTACTGGAACGTCGTAATTGGCTTCGGCCTCATCGGTGTCGGCTTCGTTATCTCCACTAAGTGGAAGTAACCCTGCGTAACCTAGTTACAACCGTGTGAGTAGTCCCCAAGTGGGGATAGCTTGGGGATAACCGCTGGGTGTGGTGTGGTGTGCCAGGAGGGTTCGGGTGGTCGCTCGGACCTGCACTGCTCGGGCTACGCCCTCGCTTTGACGTTTACTTTCCGACCGACCACCCGAACCCTCCCCACGACCCAACCCCGAGAACTCCAGGCCTCAGAGCAGCTCAACCACAGTAGCGTTTGCCATTCCCCCGCCTTCGCACATCGTTTGCAGGCCGTAGCGGGCACCAGTGCGCTTCATGTTGTGGACCAGTGTGGTCATCAGGCGCGCGCCGGAGGCACCGAGCGGGTGGCCAATCGCCATGGCGCCACCGTTGATGTTGGTCAAGGCAGGATCAGCGCCGGTCTCGGCGAACCAGGCTCCGACGACCGAGGCGAATGCCTCGTTGACCTCGAACGCGCCAATGTCCTGGATGCTCAGACCGGAACGCTCGAGCACCTTGGCGGTGGCGGGGATCGGGCCAGTAAGCATCATCACCGGGTCGGATCCGACGACAGTCCCGGTGTGGAAGCGCACGATCGGGGTCAGACCGAGTTCGGCGGCCTTCTGCGAGGTGGTCACGAGCAAAGCCGCCGAACCGTCGGAGATCTGCGATGCGTTACCGGCGCTGACGACGCCACCTTCTTTGAAGGGAGTCGGCAACGTCGCTAGTTTGTCGACGTTGGAGCCGGGACGGATGCCCTGATCGTCGGTGAAGTCACCGACAGCGACGATCTCGTCGCGGAAGAGTCCGTCTTCGGTGGCTGCAGCAGCGCGGTCGTGCGAGGTGACGGCAAGTTGGTCGAGGTAGCCGCGCTCGAGGCCCCACTTCTCGGCGATCATTTCGGCGCCGACACCCTGGTTGAACATCACGCCTGGGTAACGCTTCTGCATCTCGGGGCTGAAAGGTCCGTCGCCGCCAGCCATGTTCGATCCCATCGGCATGCGTGACATCGACTCGACGCCACCAGCGATCACCACGTCAGCCTGCCCGGACATCACCGTCGATGCCGCAAAGTGCAGTGCCTGCTGGCTCGATCCGCACTGGCGGTCGATCGTGGTGGCGGGGACGCTCTCCGGGAAGCCAGCAGCCAGCACCGCGTGACGACCAACGTTAAAGCTCTGCTCGCCTACCTGAGTGACGCAGCCCCAGAACACGTCGTCGACGACCGCCGGGTCGATGCCAGTCTGCGCGATGATCGCCCGCAGGGGAATCGCAGCAAGATCAACGGCGTGTAGATCGGACAGTGCACCCTTGCCGGGCTTTCCGACACCCACCGGGGTACGAACAGCAGCACAGATAACAGCATCGCGTGGGCTCATGGTCAGTCTCCTCGGTGCGGCTTACGAACGGTCGTTAATACGCTCTGAAGCTAGGGTGCCTGACGCGTTCGCCGACGCGGCGAGCGGGGTCTGTTGCCGGAGGGCAAATTCGTCTTCGATCTGGGTGGTTCGCCACCCGACCATTCCAGCCAGGATCACCAGGACAGCGAGGCAGCCAACGATCTGGAAGGCGGCGGCGCCCTTCTTCGGTGCGCGAGTGAAGATCAACGCAACCAGCGCGCCAACGATCAGGCCACCAAGGTGCGCTCGCCAGTCGACCGAACTGCCCGGGATGAAGCCGATCGCAAGGTTGATGGCCAGCAGCACCACTACCTGGGTGACGTCGTAGCGCAGTTTGCGACCGGCCACGATGAGCGCGCCCATAAGCCCAAACACGGCGCCGGAGGCACCAACGGACGTCGTTGCCACCGACGAGAAGCAGTACGACGCGACCGCGCCGCCGAGGCCCGCGATCAGGAACAGCGCAGCGAATCGGACGTGCCCCAAGACCCGTTCGAGTGCTGGCCCGATCATGAACAGCACCAGCATGTTGAACCCGATGTGCAGGATGCTCCAGTGCAGGAACACCGAGGTGATCAGTCGGTACCACTGTCCGCCGAATGCGATGTAGATCGGGCGCATCGCAAAATCGCTGGCAACGGAACTGACTCCGAGCAGAAATTCGACGCCGAACGCGAACACACAAATGCCGATGATCGCGTAAGTCACATAGGGCTTGCCAAGGGATTGGCGGAAGGCCGACTGGGCCGTGTGAACCGGAGCGGTCTTGGCTGCCTGCTCGACGCACTCAGTGCACTGGAAACCGACCGGAGCCGCGACCATGCACTCGTAGCAGATCGGTCGGTCACATCGTGTGCAGGTGATGTGGGTGAGCCGGTCGGGGTGGCGCGGACACGCGGCGCCAGCAACTGGTGACTGTTGCCCCGGCCCGATTGGTTCGCTCACCTCGACCTGCCTGTCTACCTCGTGCCGAAGAGCTTCTTCGAGTTGCGGTCAGTTCAGGATTCGGTGCGGTCGATTGTGATCGAGCTGATGGAGACATCCTCAAGCGGACGGTCGGAACCATCCGTGGCGACGGCACCGATGGCATCGACGACGTCGCGTGAGGGCTGGTCGGCAACCTCGCCGAAGATCGTGTGCTTGTGCGTCAGCCAGGTAGTTGGGGCGACGGTAATGAAGAACTGTGAGCCGTTGGTATTCGGTCCGGCGTTGGCCATCGCAAGCAGGTACGGGCGGTCGAATTGCAGTTCGGGATGAAACTCATCGGCGAACTTGTAGCCGGGGCCGCCGGTCCCAGTGCCCAGCGGGTCGCCGCCCTGCAGCATGAAGCTGGAGATGACGCGATGGAACTTGGTCCCGTCGTAGAGGGCGCCCTCACCAGCTGCGTTGGTGCGGGGATCCTTCCACTCACCGGAGCCGTCAGCCAGGGCAACGAAGTTCTTCACCGTCTTCGGAGCGTGGTTGGGGAACAGGTTGATGCGGATGTCCCCGAGGGTGGTGTGGACGGTTGCCGTCAGATTCTGCGCCATTCGCTGATCCTGACATGCCCGCGAGCGCCGCCCCGCCGCCACCCCATGCGCGAGTGGACGGGCCGGTCGGCTGGCCGCGCTCTCAGGCGTGCAGGTTGCGCCGCTGGAACAGCCAGGTTCCGGCGATGCCACCGGCCGCGGCAACTCCGGCCATCACCAGGCATTCAGCAATGCCAAAACCGGATTCCAACGGGTTGTTGCCCAGGTACCACCGCCACAGCGTCAGCGGTTTCAGGTGCGCCAGCCATTCAATCGAACCGCTCAATCCGTAGACCAGATACGACACAACGGTGTAGCCGGTCACCACGGCCAGGCCGGTTGCCCGGTGGCCCGTCGCGGCAGCAATCGCCTGCGTCCACATGCCCAACGCCAGCGCGAACAGGCACATCTGCACGACCACGGCGCTGAGATTGGCGACACCGAGGTTGAACTTTACGGCCGAATCGAACGCCAGCAGCGGGATCAGTGTCGCGAGACCGAGCACCGCCAGGCTGATCGTCACGGCCAGCGACTTCTCGATGTACGCGGCCCAGCGCGCGAGCGGCTGCGCGAGCAG
>JAGNDY010000080.1:3715-7612 GCA_018003655.1 Candidatus Nanopelagicales bacterium | reverse complement strand
GGCTCCAGCGGGGCACCAACCGAATGCAGAGCGGGAACGAAGTCGCCGTCCTCGCCGATGATGTCCAGTGCGGCTTGACCCATGCGGGTCATGATGCGCATGTTGACCACGACGTAGGCCGAGTCGGTGAGTTCAACGCCAAGCTGCGAGATCCGCGACCCGAGCGGACCCATCGAGAACGGCACGACGTACATCGTGCGGCCCTTCATCGAACCGGCAAAGAGAGTCTTGAGCTCCTGCCGCATCTCGAACGGATCCCGCCAGTTGTTGGTCGGGCCAGCGTCTTCCTCGTTGAGCGAGCAGATGAACGTGCGATCTTCGACGCGGGCAACGTCAGAAGGGTTGGAACGGGCCAGGAACGAGTTAGGACGCTTCTCTTCGTTGAGCCGGGTGAAGGTTCCTGAGTCAACCAATTCCTGGGTGAGGCGATCCCACTCCTCCTGGGAGCCGTCGCACCATTCGATCCGATCCGGCTGGGTCAATTCGGCGACTTCCTGCACCCATTCCAGCAGCTTCTTGTTCTTGGTCGGCGCGTCGGCAAAGCCGGGGGTCGAGGTCATAGTGATCGGCTCCAGAGGTCAGTGCGCGCCGGGTCGCGCGCGGATCGGGCACGTTGGCGAGGTCGCAGAAAGTGAGCGACGCCAGAGCTCCAGCGCCGCATACGAGCTGTACCCCTACGGTGGTGCCTCTGCGTCTAAGGGTGCCCTATCGAACGCGTGTTGGCAGCATCGGGTCACAAAATAGCGCGAATGCGACACACGAATTCTAGGAATTGAGCAGCTTGGCTTTCTGCGCCGCGAACTCCTCGTCGGTCAGCAGACCCTCGTCGCGCAGGGCCGCGAGCTTGCGCAACTCCGCACCGAGATCGCGGGCCGCAGCAGGCGCCGATTCCGCAACCGGGGACGGCGCGGGCGCGGCAGCTGTCGGCGGAGGGGTCGCATAGTGGATGTACTGACTATTGCGCTCCATATTCTTGGCCAAACGCGCCTCGCTGATCAGCGGCATCAGCAGGTCGCGCAGAGCATGTGGGCCCTCGATGTTGTCCAGCACCACTTGCCCTGCGCGCGCCCCACCGGACGCTTGCCCGGTGAAGTTCCCCAGGTTGAAAAAGTCCGCATCCTTGTTGGCCAGGCTCGCGTCCTCGAGAATCAGCACGACGTCGCCGATTTCGGTCCCGGACTGGAACATGCTTTGGCGCACATCGACATCTTTGACCGCCCACAACGGCACATTCTCTGACTTGGAACCGAAGACCCCGCTGTCGATCCAGACGCGGTCTTTGGTTAGTCGGTAGAAGGCCGAGGACATCCCGGTCAGCTTGGTGGTGGTGGTCCTGCTCTCCCCCATCCACAACGTGTTCGGGTCGTTCTCGTACTGCTGGCGCCGGGCGGTGGATTTGTCGCCCGCAGTCGACTTCGCCTGGTCCACCATGGACTTGCCCTGATCGGCGGCCTGGGTTGCGGCCGCTTTGACCTTGTCCATCCAGCCCCCGCCTGATTTTGCCGGTGCTGGCGGAGGTGGTGGTGGCACTGCGGCCGGTGGCGGTGGCGGGAAATCGTCGGTCGGGACGCTGGTCCCGCTCACACCGCCGTCGGAGACGTGGTCGGTCCAACTTGAGCCGTCCCAGTAGCGCAGTTCGTGATCGCCACTAGGGTCTGCCAGCCATGCTGCTGCAACGCTCATGTCAGTTCTCCATTCCGACTCAGGATTCCCTCGCGGTCACGGTGTTAAGGCCTGAGCAGCTTTGCTCGTTGTGCTGCGAACTCGTCATCGGTCAGGACGCCCTGAGAGTGCAGGTCACTGAGTTGGCGCAGTTGATCTGCGGCGGGTTGCGATGCCGCTTCTGGTGCTGCGGGCGGTGCGCCTGGTGCTGCGGGCGGTGCGCCTGGTGCTGCGGGCGGTGCGCCTGGTGCTGCGCCCGGTGCGCCTGGTGCCTGTTGCGCGGCAGCGGCTTGCGCCTCCCGCTGGGCGCGCCACTGGGCGTTCTGGTCGCTGATGGCATCGGATGCGGAATCGACGGCTGCGGAGGCCGTTGTCGCAGCTTGCGTCGCCGCGTCCTTCACCCTGTCCATCCAGCTCCCGCCCGTGGAGGCCGCTGGTCGAGCAACTGGGTTGGCAACAGCATTCGCGATGGGGTCGGCGGAGACAGCACCCGCATCGGAAACGTGGTCAGTCCATGCGCCGCCATCCCAATACCGCAGTTGGTGACGTCCGGTGGGATCTGCAAACCATCCTGCTGCCGAGGTCATGTGCTCCTCCAAGTGATGGGACATCTGTGCCGACGGTGACTACGTTCGCCCAAGTTCGGACAAGTCTGGCAGCTTCGCTGTCGGAATGACAGTGGACCATTGTTTGCTACCGGATTCCGTGGACACTTCAGCCGTGTTGGTGCACGCTGGCAGGTGAAACGAAATACCCACCGGAGGTTGCCGTGACCGAGATCCGCCCATTCCACATGTTCCCGTCGTTCGAGACCGTCGACGAGGAGCGCCAACACCGAAAGCAACGACTCGCTGCTGGCTTCCGGCTGTTTGCCAAGTTTGGCTACGACGAGGGGACTGCTGGGCACATCACCGCGCGCGATCCGGAGTTCCCGGACAGCTTCTGGGTCAACCCGTTCGGGCTCGACTTCTCGATGTTGCGCGCCAGTGACCTGATGCGCGTCAACGATGCCGGCGAGATCGTCGAAGGCGATCGCCCGCTGAATGCCGCGGCGTTTGCGATCCACTCCCAGGTTCACGCTGCCCGGCCGGAGGCAGTGGCTGCCGCACACAGTCACTCCATGCACGGTAAGTCCCTTGCCGCCATGCACGAGGTCATCTGGCCGATCACCCAAGACGCCTGCGCCTTCTACCAAGATTGCGCGCTACTCGATGACTACACCGGGGTCGTGCTTGACATCGAGGAAGGCAAGCGAATCGCGGCAACACTCGGCGACAAGAAGGCAATCATCCTTGCCAACCACGGTCCGCTCACGGTCGGCACCAGCGTCGAATCTGCGGTCTGGTGGTTCATCACCTTGGACCGCAGTGCTCAGTCGCAGTTGATCTCGATGGCGGCTGGCGGCCCCAAGCTCATTGATCCTGAGAATGCTGCCGTGACCTACAACCAGATCGGCAACGAGCTCGCGGGGTGGTTCCAGGCGCAGCCGATGTTCGATCGGATCGTGAAAGAACAACCGGACCTCCTTGACTAGCGCGCTCCCCCGGTGGCGACGGCGCGCGGCTGGCCCTCGTTCGGCCCCTCGTTGATCGCAGCGGCCCGGTACTACGCGGCCTCGACACTTGCCACTGAGGTCGCCGCGCGGTAGTCGGACTTGGCACCTACAAGTTCCTTGCGGTACTCCTCCCGCGCAAGGCCCAGTGAGGCGCGGAAGAACGCCGTCGCGTCGGCCGTCGCTTCCCGATAACTGCGCTGAGCCTCGACCCGGGCGATCCCGGTGTCATTGACCGATCCCGCCCGGGACAGTGCCGCCCTGAGCGTCGCGCGCGACGGCGCTGTCACTGATCGGTGAATCGAGCGAGCACGCTGAACGGCCGCTTGGTACGTGGCCGTTGCGGCATGCGTCGCGGTGCGCGCGCGGGCGTTGGCCACAACGGTGGGTTGCGCACCCACGGCACGTAGGTAAGCCACCCGCGCCTGCTCCACGCGCAAGGCGTAACGCTTGTGCGCATCGGAAAGCTCTCGGTCACATTCGATCGTGTGGGTCAGGGTTGCCTCACCGTACGACTCTCGAAGCTGGCGCACGGTCGCCTTGGACGGGGCCTGAGCTAACTCCTGGTGCATCGCGTAGTGCAACGGGGACACCGACGAGCGGTACTTGGCCGTCGCCGAGGAACGCGCCTGTCGCAGCTCGGTGCGCGCGGCACGGAGTGTCTGGCGGAATGCCGACCGACT
>JAGNDY010000080.1:0-3615 GCA_018003655.1 Candidatus Nanopelagicales bacterium | reverse complement strand
TGGGCGCGATACGGAACCGATGCCGACGGCAACGGTCGAGCCGATCCGTTCAACCCCGCCGACTCGATCGCAACGGCGGCGAAGTTCAACTGCGTCCAGTACAACGAAGTTCGGTCGATTTCAGGCAACAACACCAAGTTGATGTTGGCCGCCTACAACGCCGGCCTCGGTGCCGTTCAGAAGTATGGCGGCATCCCGCCGTACGCCGAGACCGAGGATTACGTGACCAAAGTCCTCAATGCAAGGGACCGGGTGGCACCGCAGTTCAGTAAGTCGGCCTCACCTGCGTGACAGTTGCGTCGTCTGCCTAGACACCCCCGCTGCGACCGTGACAGCGTGTGGACATGAAGAAAATCGCTCTCATCCTCGGTGCCCTTGCTGTTGTCGTTGGAATCGGAGTGCTGCTGCGCAAACGCTCAGCGGACACCGCCGAAATCGCCGCCTAGCAGCGACGCGGTACGTGGATGGCCCGCACGTAACGCTTGGCGCCCGATTCGGACGCCAAGCGGGCGGGGTGGCCGCGACCGGGCATTCACTGGATCGCCTACGTGAGGCTGAAGTTCCGGCTACTCGGCATTGATGGCTGCCAAGATGTTCAATCTTGAGGCTCGTATGGCTGGTCGTAGTCCAGCAATGACGCCGACGAGGCCACCGACTATCGCCACAAAGACGAGTTCACCAATTGGCAGTGAGAACTCCGCGACTGCTTGCTCGGACTGCACGGCCTTCATGAGCGCCCATCCGAGCACGATGCCCAAGACCAGACCGGAAAGCGTCCCGAACAGCGCGATGATCACCGATTCCCACCGCACCATGGAGCGCGTCTGACTGCGGGACTGCCCGACCGCGCGGAGCAGGCCCAACTCGCGGGTTCGCTCGTGGATCGACAGTGACAAGGTATTGGTGATCCCCATCAAGGCGATGACGATCGCCAGTACCAGCAGGACGTACACGATGCTCAGGAGCTGGTCGATCTGACCCGATGCGGACTTGATGAACTCGTCGCGGGTCTGGACATTGCCGGCGCCGAAGCTGTCGGCGACCGCTTGAACTGCCGCTTGGCCCTGTTGAACCGAGACACCGTCCTTGAGCTTGATGAGTTCGGTCGTTGAACTGACCTGCTTGACATGTTGGGAGTAGGTCGCCAACGGCACGATCCCCTTACCGACGATCTCTTCACCCTCGTAAACCGAACCAACGGTCATGATCACCACCGTGCCGTCAGTGAAGACGACAGGCACCTGCGATCCGACGTCCCAGCCATTTGATGCCGCCGTATCCCGCGACAACGCAAGCTGCTTGGCCGTGAGTTGGCCGATCGCAGTTCCTCTGGCCGGAACATCAAGGACCTGGCTGAGCAGGGCGGGATCAGCGACGGTAACGATCAACTGCTTCTGGTTGGCAATGACGGTGCCGGTCGCGAGCGCAGCAGCCGCCGAAACCTCCGGCAACTCGTTGATCTGCGCCGTCATCTTTGGGCTGTAGCCCGGGCCACCGAAGTTGTTCGATGACATCACCAACTCGCCCTTGAACGATCCCGCGACGCTGGAGTCGATCGAGGTCTTGATGGATGAGGCGAAGATGGTGAATAGGGTCACCACCGCTACGCCGACAACCAGCGCGGCCGCCGTATTGGCTGTCCGTTTGGGGTTACGCATGGCATTGCGTTGAGCCATCCCACCAGCGACCCCGCGGGCCCACCGCAACGGTGTACCCATGATGATCGCCACCGGGCGAGCCAGAATCGGAGCGAAGATGAGGAACCCGACGAAAGTCATACCCGCACCGACGGCAGCGCGCTGAAGAATCAACGCATCAGATGAGAAGGCCATCGTTACCAGGATGATCAGACCCAGGCCACCAATCACTGCTCCTAGCCACTTGCGCGTGACCGAAGCGCTCGAGTTGTCGATGGAGACGTCTCGCAGCGCAGCCAGTGGTGGAATGCGCGATGCCCTGATTGCTGGTAGCACGCTTGCCAGCACCGTCACGACGATGCCGACGGTCGCGGACAACGCGATGGTCCCAGCCGAGACCGTCAGCCCACCTGCGGGTAGACCAAAACCAATGGCGTCTAGCAGCGCTTTGAGGCCCGCGGCCAATGCGACACCCGCACCAATCCCGACGACGGACGAGATGATGCCGATCACCAGCGACTCGGCCGTCAGCGAGCGCATGATCTGCGCTCGCGACGCTCCAATTGCCCTCAGCAGCGCGGACTCACGCGTTCGTTGCGCCACCGTCACGGCGAAAGTGTTGTAGATGCTGAAGCTCGCCACCACCAGCGCGATGACCGCGAATACGAGCAGGAAGGTCTTGAAGAATCCCAGGAAACCGGAGTTGATCTGCTCGTTCTGATCAGCGGTGAGCTGCGTGCCAGTGACGGCCTCCGTGCCCTTGGGCAAGATTGGATTGACCGCAGCGACCAATTGGTCTTGGCTCACACCGGGTTTGGCCTGAAGCGTGATCGCGTTGACCTTGCCCGGGTAGCCGAGATACTTCTGGGCGTCTTTGAAGGTCAACCCGGCGTATGTCGTGCCACCGATGCCGTCCTCGGAGCCGAAGGTCGCGATACCGACAACGGTCATCTTCACCGGATCGGGGAAGCGCACCGTGGTCGTTGAACCAATCGTCAAATCCCCGGCTTTGGCGGCCCCGCGATTGATGACCACCTCGTTTGCCTTGGTGGGCGCTTGGCCGTCGACAATCTTGTAGGGGTTGAGGCCGGTGTTCAGGACCCAGTTGCCAGCAAACGAGGGTGGTCCGTCGGCGCCCACGGGTTTTCCATCCGACCCGGTTATCTGCGCGACCCCTTGGATAGTCGGCTCGACCGAGGCAACCTCGGGAACCTTCTCAAGTTCAGGTATCAACGATTCGGGGACCAACGACGGTTGGCTGTCTACGCCGGCGCCGACCTCTTCCGATCCCTGGACGACGGCATCTGTGCCGGCATTGGCCGCTGCGAAGATCCCGTCAAAGCTCGCTCGCATGGTGTCGCTGAGAACCAGGGTGCCTGCCAGGAAGGCCACGCCAAGAATGACGGCAGAGCATGTTCCGATCAGTCGCCGCTTGTGGGCCGTGAGGCCCCGCAGCACAACTCTCCACACGTCACTTGCCACCTAGTCGTCGCGTTGGGCTTTGGTCGCACATTACCTGCCCGGCCAGCGGGCCACGCGAGCACCGGACCGGCGGTGGACAACTGCGAGTCACAGCAGCGCACTTCCCGCTCAAAGGCATCTCCGGGTTCTAGTCAGGAATACCCCCTAGGGGTATGTTGTTCAAGTAGGCAGTCCGTCAGACCGATGTGCGCAGGTGAGCCAATGACGACACCCGGATACTCAGACACCAAACAGGCACAGCTCAAACGACTACGCCGGATCGAGGGTCAGATCCGCGGAATCGAGCGGATGGTCGAATCCGACACGTATTGCATCGACGTACTGACCCAGGTTTCGGCGGCGAGCAAAGCACTCGATGCCCTCGCTCTTGGACTTCTTGACGAACACTTGCGCCACTGTGTTGTCCAGGCCGTCGCCGCAGGCGGCATTGAAGCCGACGCAAAACTGACCGAGGCATCTGCGGCAATTGCCCGCCTGGTGAAGAGCTAGCACCCAG
>JAGNDY010000079.1 GCA_018003655.1 Candidatus Nanopelagicales bacterium | reverse complement strand
GTTCGACAACATGATGTTCGGCTCTTGGTACTTCACCGCGAACATCAACCGGTCGAACGCAGACCCGACCGGCACTCCGCCGGTGCCGTCATAGGTGTTGTTGCGTTGGCCGTTCGTAGCGGTGTCGTCGGGGTAGTCGAGTTCGCGTGGATCAGTCCCTTGCGGCCCGCCAACGATCGAATAGGGCGGTGAATCCTCGCCCCAGTACACCCGCGGCTGCTCAATCTTCAGCGCACCCTTCGGCGGAATCTCGGCCTCGAAGAACACCGGCGTTCCGTTCGGCTGCTTCGCGTTGTCATAAGCCCCGACAAACCCATAACCGTGGGTGTAAACGAGGTGATCGTTGGCCCAGTTGCGCTGGCTGGCGGAGATGCCATCGAGGTTGACGTCACGAACGGACACGACAGCGCCGCGCTGCTTACCGTCGATCTGGTACCGATCGATGTCCAAAGCATCAGGGAAGGAGTAGAAGCTACGGATCTGCTGCAACGCCCGGAACGTCGGGGGAACCACGGTTGGATCGACCAATCGGACGTTGTCCAATGTGCCTACCTGCTTTTGCAGGGTGCCCTTGTTGGGTTCATTGCTCGCGTTGTACTCAGACACTTGGACGTCGTTGAGCCCATATGCGGTGCGGGTCGCGTTGATGTTGTTTTGGATTGACGGCGCTTCTTTGGTCAGCTCGCTGGGTCGCACTTGGAACTGCTGCACGATCGCCGGGTAGATGCCGCCAATAACCAGGGCCGAGACGACAAGCAGGCCGAGCCCGGCGCCGGCGACCTGCCACGAGCGGCGGAACGCGTTGACGAAGAACAGAATCGCGCAGATCACGGCAATTCCGGTGAGGATCGATTTTGCCGGCAGCAGCGCGTTGATATCGCGGTACTTCAACCCGGTGAAACCCTGCACGAGGCTCTCGCTCTTGAGCGTCAGGCCAAACCGATCAAGCCAGTAGGAGGCAGCTTTCAGCAGGCAAAAGATCCCCAGCAGAATCGAGAGTTGGGTCTGAGCCGCGTTGCTGACCCGCGGTCCGGGGGGCTGTAGCCGAAGCCCGCCGTAGACGTACTGCACGACCGCCGAGGCGAGCAGCGCGAGCAGCGTGAGGGCGAACAGGAAGCCGACAATGAACCGAAGCCAGGGGTAGGTGAACATGTAGAACCCGATGTCCATCCCGAACTGGGCATCGGTCTGGCCGAACGGCACCTGGTTTCGCCACATCATCCAGGTGCGCCATTCCGACGAGGCAGCAATTCCGGCGAGCAGGCCCATCACGATCGGGATGATGATCGCCAACGGTTTGCGCAGCGGCTCCAGACTGGCGCGGTAACGCTCAAGGCTCAGTTGCTCGGGTGTGCGCACCCGGCGGGTCGGGCGGGTGCGATACGCCACCACCATCGCCGCGCCGATGCCGAGCGCCATCACAACCCCGAAGGCGAAGAACAGCCCGACCCTGGTCCACAGCTGGGTGGTGAACACCGCCGAGTTCTTCATCGCCTTGAACCACAGGAAGTCGGTGTAGAACCCCGTGAAAATGACAAGGAGCAGGAACAACACCACCATGACGACCAGGGTCGGGATCAGAATCCGCCCACGGCGGCGCGGAGTCTCTTCCGATGCCGGTTCGGGCTGGCCTGCGGCAGGCGTCGCGTAGCTCACGCAGCCACCTTACGAGAGGATGTCCCCATGAGTGCGGATGGCTCGACTTTGCAACGGTTAACCACGGCAGTTCTGGACCTAGAGGTCTACGTCAGTGAGGACGGTTGGGATCAACCGATCCGACTGTTCGCGCTGGCACGCCTCGGCGATCTGGTGGAGCGCGAACCCGCATTGGCCAACGCCATGGGCCTGGATTCCGGTCTTGCTCCCCCGGACGAGTTGATTCCCGTCGAACAGGAATGGTCAGCTGGCGAGGAGGCCCTCGATGACGCGCTCGGGCAGTTGGCGTGGCCGGACCAGGTCGTCGGCGTCGCGCTCACGTTGGAACGGCTCCTGCTGCCGCCCTCGGCCGAGGCCGAACTCGACGACAACGCCGAGATGGCCGAGCTCATCGAACAGGCGATGGGTCACCCGGACCGTCGCGAAGTCCGACTGGCGGTGGCGGTGCTGCGCGACGGTTCGCAGATGTGCGCGATCCGACTGCGCGAGAAGGACTCCGACGACGAGGTGCTCACGGGTCGCGACCTAGTCCCCGGACTGACCGAAGCTCTCGCCGCGACCTTCACTGACTAGCCCGCGCTACGTGCGGGGCGAGCTGGACGCAGCCGCGCTAGCAGCAGCTAGCCACACCGAGGTAGGTCGGAGACTCCGGCACGCCAACGGTCAATAACGGACACGGCCTCGTCCAACGTTGACACCCGCGCGACGTTCAGCCCCGCCAGGTCGACTGCGTTCACCTGCGCGCAGTTCTGTGCTGGTGCCAGAAACAGTTCGGTGCCGTGCCTACGCGCGGCCGCCAGCTTCTGTTCAATCCCACCGATCGGACCCACTTCACCGTCGGCGTTGATCGTTCCGGTTCCAGCAATGCTGCGGCCACCGCTGAGGTCTGCCGGGGTCAATTTGTCGATAATCCCCAGGCTGAACATCATTCCCGCGCTTGGGCCACCAACATCCTGCAGCCCAAAGTCGATCGTGAACGGTGCCTTGTAATCAGCCCCCACCTGGATGCCCACGTAGGAGCGGTTGGGGTCCCGCGGAGACTCACCCGTGACGACTTGGACCTCCGTCGGGGTACTGCCGCGGACGACGTCAAAGGTCACCGTTGACCCCGGCGGGTTCTTACCCACCAGCGCGGGCACATCGGCGATCTTGGTGACCTTCTTGCCATTGACAGCAGTGATGACGTCGCCGACCTCCAACTTGCCCTGGGCAGGCCCGTCTTCAATAACCAGCCCGACAACGATCTTGGTAGCGACCGGGATGTCCAGGTGCTTCAGTGCCGCAGCAGTCGCTGACGACTGGGAGGTGGTGAAGTCGAGGCTGTTCTCCTCGCGCGCAGTCGCCGCCGTGGTACCAGGCGGATAGAGCGCATCGACTGGGACGACGCGATCGTCGGAGTCGAGCCAGCCCACCAACGCCTCCGGCAGCGTCAACCCACCGAATGGGCCACCGCGCTCATTGACCGTGACCAAGTCGAGTTCCCCGGTCGTCGGGTAGCTGCGCGTTCCCGAGATCTTGATCAGGTCGACTCCACTGGCGTTCCCGACGGTGTTGTACATCGGCCCCGGCGAGAGCCGCACGAACGGAACGGGGATGAGGGCCACCACGATGAGAATCACGACGATCGACGCGGCACCCAGGTACGACACCAGTCGCAGCCTTCGCAGCCGCGCTAGACCCTCGGTGAGTCCGTCCTGGGCGGCGAGTCGTTCACTGTCCGGACTCTGCTGAGCGTCAGCCATCCCGCTGCACCCGATCGGTCGGCGGGGTGTTCGGGCCAGCCTCATCACTGGGCTCATGTGCCTGGTGCGCATCGGTGATGTCGACCGAGGTGGGCATCGGTTTGGTTAACGCGTGCCGCATCCGTTCGAGTTCACGGTCGCTCAACTCGGCGCTACCTCGGGCATCCTCTTGGCGCACCTTGCGCGAGACCCAGAAGATGGCGACGACGGTCGCGATCAATGGTGGCAACCACCACAGCAACGGGCTCACCGGCCAAGAGTAAGCGCCGCGGTCGCCAGATTGTTTCGCAACGGGCGTAGTGGCGCAGGGTCGCCGCCTGCCGGATCGCGGGCTAGCGTGTTCATCAGTGCGGTCATCTGCGCATCACCACTGTGCGCACCGACACTGTGCCTAGGAGGCTCCACGAGCATGAGCGGCGACATCCCCTTCGGCTTCGGGCAACCGCGCGACCCGGATGACAACAACGCGAACAACCCGTTTGGCGCGGGCGGCGGCGACTTCGACATGGCCAGCCTCGGAGCCGCACTGCAACAGCTCGGGTCGATGCTCCAGTCCGGCGGCCGCGCCTCGGATGGTCCCGTCAACTGGGACCTCGCGACTGACACCGCCCGGCAGGCAATCTCCGCAGCTGGCGATCCTGCGGTCGGTGAAGCAGCTGGGCGGGCCGCAGAGGACGCCGTCGGGCTGGCCGACGTGTGGCTCGATCCCGCAACGACGTTCCCATCGACCGGCGCAGCCCCAAAGGTGTGGAGCCGCAGCGAATGGCTCGCGGCCACCACGCCCGCCTGGAAGAGCATCGTTGCCCCGATCGCCGAACAACTCCAGTCCACGATGTCGACGATGATGCCCGGCACCGAAGCCGGTGGCATGGGCCTCGGGGACGCAGCTGGCCTTCCCGAGGGACTTCCACCGGAGTTGGCCGCGATGGCGGCACCGCTGATGGGGATGGCCAAGGCTCTTGGCGCGGCCGTCTTCGGCAGCCAGGTCGGACAGGGTCTGGCCGCGCTGGCGGGCGAGGTCGTCAGCAGTTCCGACGTCGGAATTCCGCTGACCACCGATGGCCGCGCCGCGTTGCTGCCGGAGAACATCAAGGCGTTCAGCGAGGGCCTGGATCTGTCCGATGCCGACGTCATGGTGTTCATCGCGTTGCGTGAATCCGCCCACCAGCGACTGTTCTCCCATGTGCCGTGGCTGCGTAGCCGAATCGAGGCTGCCCTGACCGCCTACGCCAGCGGGGTGCGGGTGGACAGCGACCGGATTGAATCTGCCCTGCAAGGCGTGGACGTGCAGAACCCAGAGGCGCTGCAAGAGGCGCTGAGTTCCGGGGTGTTTGAGCAGGAAGACACCGCAGAACAGAAGGCAGCTCTGGCCCGACTTGAGACGTTGCTCGCCTTGATCGAGGGCTGGGTCGATGACGTGGTCGACGCTGCGGTCGCCGACCGTCTCCCCTCCCACGGCCGGCTGCGAGAGACCCTCCGGCGACGACGCGCCACGGGTGGTCCGGCCGAGAAGACCTTCGCGACGCTGGTGGGTCTTGAGCTTCGACCCCGGCGGCTGCGCGAGGCTGCGGCGTTGTGGAGCCAACTGCGCGAGGAGGGCGGCGTGGAAGCGCGCGACGCCCTGTGGGGTCACCCGGATCTGCTTCCCACCGCTGAGGATCTTGATGACGTCCCTGGCTTCATCGAAAGGTCAGCAACCGAGGCAATCGACACCTCTGGGCTCGACGCCAGCGACGGCAACGACCACGAAGACGGCGACGAGAGTCGGGATCGCTAACCGTGAACGAACGCCAGTCGCGCGCGATAGTCCGGCGCTGACATGTCGGACGAACCAAAGAGCGACGATCCGACCGGCGACACGGCGCGGGGCGATGACTCTCGCCGCAAGGGGCTGCTCGTCCTGCTCGACGAGTACCAGTCCACGGACCCACAGCAGCGCGAATTGCGCGAGCAGTACCGGCAATTCGTCGCTGACCGGCCCGATGCGCTGAGCCGCACCTGCTCGCCGGGACACATCACCGCCAGCGCCATTGTGATCAGCCATGACGGGATTCATGTGCTGCTGGGTTTCCATCGCAAGGGTCAGTTCTGGGGCCAACTCGGTGGCCACATCGAACCCGACGACGATTCAGTGGAAGCGGCAGCCGCCCGCGAGGTCGGCGAGGAATCGGGGTTGGCGCAGTTCACCACCCTGCCCGGTATTGCCCGGCTGGATCGTCACCCGCTGAACGATTCGTTCGACTGCGGGCAGTTCCATTGGGACGTGCAGTTCGCGTTCCTGGCCGATCCGCAAGCACCGTTCGCGGCATCGGAGGAGTCCGAGGACCTGCAATGGTTCCCGATCAATCGCACGCCAGATGTGGACGACGCGACTTTTCAACTGGTCCGCGCAGCCGTCGCCATGCGACCGCAGCCGTCGGCGTAGCGTTCAGAAATGGCCATCCGACCCGCCCGAATCCCGGGCCTGCCCGACGGGGTAGAAGTCCGTCGCTCAGATCGCCGGCGCCGCAGCGTGGCGGCATTTCGCGAGGGTGGCATCACCGTCGTCGTCGTGCCCGCGCGAATGTCGGTGACGGAGGCCGCCAAGCACGCCACTGCCTTGCACGCGCGGCTGCTCAGAAAGTCAGCAAAGGCAGCAGTCTCTGACGAGGATCTGGCCAAGCGGGCCGCGACACTGTCCAAGCGTTATCTGCCGACCTCGCCTGTCCCGACGAGCATCCGCTGGAGTACAACGCAGAATCGTCGGTGGGGGTCGTGCACGTCAGCTGACGGCACGATTCGGTTGTCCCATCGCCTCCGGGATATGCCCGCCTACGTCATCGATTACGTGCTCCTGCACGAGTTGACCCACCTGCTTGAGGCCAACCACGGACCGGAGTTCAACCGGTTGCTCGACGCCTACCCAGACCGTGCGCGGGCATGCGCGTTCCTCGATGGCGTGGAGTTCGCCAACGGCAACGAGTGACTCCAGGTCACCCAAGGGCAAGACACGCCGGGAATTGCTCCACTTTTCTTTCGTACACACCCGGTGGATAAGCGTTTCCGCAGGTCAGCAGCGACTTAGTGGTCGCGCGTCAACACCCTTTCCCCAAGCAATCACAGGACGTTCCACAGGGCGTAAGCGGAGCGTCCCCAGGTCGTCCCCAGTGCTGTCCACAGGGGTCATCAACAATGTGGCCGCAGCGATTGCGCAGTCGCCCGTTGGGTACCTAACGTCATACCTGAACGAAGCCCCCGACATCAACGGCCACAGCGCAAGGGGAAGGCGCGACTGGTCAGAGATGCGGGGGCTTCGTCTCATGTGGCGGGTCATCTGCAACAGCCGCTCGCCAGGCCGTGCGGACGGAATTTCCGCTGGGACTGGCTACGTACAGATCTATTTGCCGACGAAGCGCGGCGGGCGTTTCTCTCGCGCAGCGACCAAACCCTCTTGCAGGTCCTCGGTGGCCAGCGTGATCGGCTGGGCCAACGCCTCCCACTCAACACAGGCATCGAGTGTGGCCGGACCACCATCGCGCAGCGCGACTTTGGTCAGCTTGGTCGCGATGGGTGCGTTCTGCGCCACCTGCGACCCGATCGCGATCACGGCCTCGGTGAAGCCCTCATCGGGCAGCACTTCGGTGACCACCCCGAGCTCCAGCATCCTCGCGGAGTCGATGATCCGGCCGGTGTAGAGCAGGTCCCGGGCCGCCGCGAGACCGACGACCTCGGGCAAGAGGTAGGTCGTGGCCATTCCCGGGTGCATCCCGAGTTTGAGAAACGGCACCCCGAACTTGGCCGACTGCGCCCCGATGCGCACGTCGGCTCCGAGGGCGAAGCACGCCCCAGCGCCAATCGCCGCGCCATTGACGCCGACGATCACCGGCACCGGAATGTCTCGCACTGCCAGCCAGGTTCGGTAGAAGGGAATCATCCGAGATCGCAGCTCGTCGACGCTCTTGTGTGGCTCCGAGCCGATCCAACTCGTGTCACCACCAGAGCAGAAGGCACGACCTGCGCCGACAAGCACGACGGCCCGCAGCTCGTCGTCACCGATCAGCAAAGGCACGAGTCGGGCGAATGCCTGGGTCATCTTCGCCGACATCGCGTTACGCATGTCCGGGTTCGCTAACGTCACGACGACGAGTCCGGGTTCGGGTCGAGAGACCGTCAGGTGGTCCTCGGCCTCGGTGAACTCCGCGGGGACAAGTGGGGGCATTGGTGGGGTCATGGTCATGCGGGGCAGGTTAGCGCCGTAAGGTGACCACGCTGCCGAGAGGTAGCCCGCCACGGCCGAGCCGGCGTGACGGTACTGACAATCATCCGCCGCGATAACTGCGGCGGCCACTTACTGGAGGACACATGGCGGAACTTGAGACTTACTCGGGCGAGGCGTACTGCGTGAAGTGCAAAGAGAAGCGGGAATTCACCGGCGAGGTTCACGAGACCAACGGCCGTCGCATGGCCAAGGGCAAGTGCCCGGTGTGCAACACCACCGTGACTCGCATCCTCGGCAA
>JAGNDY010000078.1 GCA_018003655.1 Candidatus Nanopelagicales bacterium | reverse complement strand
CTCTACCGCGACGAGTTCGCCAACGAGATGTACGAACTGCGCAAACACAAAGGGCTCACGCCCGAAGTTGCGCAAGACATGATCGCCGACGTTTCCGTCTTCGGCACCATGCTGGTGCAGCGCGGCGTCGTGGATGGAATGGTGTCCGGGGCGTGCCACACCACCGCAGAGACGATTCGCCCGGCGCTTCGAATCGTCAAGACAGTTCCGGGTGTTTCCGTGGTGTCCAGCGTGTTCTTCATGTGTCTGGCCGACCGGGTTTTGGTCTACGGCGACTGCGCCGTCAATCCAACGCCAACCCCAGCACAGCTCGCCGATATCGCCGTCTCCTCCGCAGCCACAGCGCGAGCATTCGGCATCGAGCCGCGGGTCGCGATGCTGTCGTATTCGACCGGGGGTTCAGGCGGTGGCGGCGACGTTGAGTCGGTGCGGGAGGCGACAGCAATCGCCCACGAGCGGGCGCCGGAGTTGCTCATCGACGGCCCGATTCAGTACGACGCTGCGGTTGACGTTGCGGTAGCCGCCGCCAAGCTTCCCGATTCGCAGGTGGCGGGCCGGGCGACGGTGTTCATCTTCCCCGACCTCAATACTGGCAACAACACCTACAAGGCGGTGCAGCGTTCCGCTCGGGCCGTCGCCATCGGGCCGATCCTGCAGGGCTTGCGCAAGCCGATCAACGATTTGTCCCGCGGCGCTACGGTTGAGGACATCATCAGCACCGTGGTCATCACTGCGGTGCAGTGCCAGTCGATCGGCGATTGACCGCATTCTTGACCCGGACTGCTTCCTCCGATTCAGGCGCACCGTTAGGGTCGACCTTCAGGATCGAGCAATAACCCGACGGATAGAGGACCTCATGGATCGCACCGCAAGCTACTTCCGCCGAGGCGTGATCGCGGGCTGCGCGGTGATCCTTGCCGCAGTCGCCACGGGCTGTAGCTCGTCGGCGACCTCGGACTCGAGCCCGTCCTCGCCCGCGTCGTTGCCCAACGATGGCTCGATCCGAAGTTCCATGACCAAGCTGCTGTCCGGCGATGGCCCGCCAGGCGTGATAGCGGTGATCCAGAACGGCGACCAACGCTACGAGGTCGCCGAGGGAAAGGCCAACGTCTCCTCCGGTGCCCTGATGTCCGGGGACGCCTCGATTCGAATTGCCAGCGTTTCCAAGGCGTACAACGGTGCCATCGTCTTAAGCCTCGCCTCCAAGGGCGAACTTGCCCTGTCCGGCACCGTCGGACAGCTGCTACCGACCGCGCCCAAGGCGTGGGGGAAGGCCACCGTCGCACAGGTGCTGCAGCACACAAGTGGCATCCCCGACTACATCAAGAGCCCGCAATTCATCAAGGAGTTCGTCGCCGATCCGCAGATGCAGCTGACACCGGAGCAACTGATTGGCTACGTCAGCGACAAGCCACTGGCGTTCCCGCCCGGATCGAAGTACCAGTACTCCGACACCGACAACGTCGTCGCCGGTTTGATCGCTGAACAGGTGACGGGCAAGACCTACAACGACTTGCTCAAGGAGATTGTTACGTCGCCACTGAATCTCCCCGTGACCAGCTTGCCGGACACGGTCGCCATGCCCGAGCCGAAGATCAACGGCTACGCGCCGGCAGATCCGGCCGAATCGTCTGCGTCACCGAGTGGCCCCCAGGACGTGACGGACTTCCTCAACCCCGAACTCGCGTGGGCATCCGGTGGCATGATCACCACCGCCAATGAGCTCAATACGTTCTTCCGCTCCTACGCAGGCGGCAAGTTGTTCAATGCCTCGACCCGCGAGCAGCAGTTGCAGTTCGTCCCCGGTGGCGGTGGCCCGCCGGGACCCGGCGTCAACTCCAGCGGACTGGGCATCTACCGGTACAAGACCGCCTGCGGAGAGTTCCTCGGTCACACCGGAAACCTGCCGGGCTACACCACCTTCGTCGGGAGTACGACCGATGGCACCCAGAGCGTCGTCGTCCTTGCCAACGGTCAGGTAACCGAACGATCCGACCCTGCCAAGTACCAGCAGTTGTCGGCCGTTTGGGACGAGGCACTGTGCGCGGCCAAGGGGATCACCCGCGGCTCTGCCTCAAGTACCCCTTCCTCGCCGGCGCCGGCGACGCCCTAGCGCGACGTTGGCTTCGCACAGCAGCGGCGCCGAGCAGCGCAGGCCTACCTGCGCCGGGAGATCCGGTACGCGCGAGCGACCAACACGATTGTGCCGACCGCAGACAGCGCGGCCGCTGACCAGGCCAGCCAGGAGGTCGGGTAGTTCAACGCGGCGATGAAGGTCGCAACGAACATGCCAGCCGGCAGTAGCGGCCCAGTCGCGACCCAGCGGGGTTCGTCGGCGCTGCCGTCTGGTCTGCTCACCGGCTCAGTATCAGCGCAACGAGTGATGGACGTCCTCAGCTGGTGGCGGACTCGCCAGTTGCCTCGCCTGCGACGCGATCCTGCTCGGCGGCAATCAACCCGCGCACATGGGCGGTGAGTTCGGTGGTGTCCATGGCCGCAACCTCGGACACAGGTACCTCTGGCAGCACGGTGACGTTGATTTGGTGCTTGCCCTGCAGCACGAACCCGCTCTTGGGGAGCGCATCGGAACTCCCGCGTATGACGATCGGGATGACGGCGACTCCGGCCTCGCGCGCAAGCTCGAACGCACCAGGCTTGAAGTCGCGCATCACCGACGTCTTGGACCGGGTGCCCTCTGGGAACATCATGATTGAGGAGCCCTGCGCCAGCGTCTTCGTGCAGGCCGCCATCATCTCGATCACACTGTCGCGGTCACCACGCTTGAGCGGGATGTAGCCGTTGAAACGCATGTTCCAGCCGATGACCGGAACCTTGAAGATCTCGACTTTGGAGACCCACTTGAAGTCCCGGAAGAGTCGGAACAAGACCAGGATGTCCAGCAACGACAGGTGATTGGCGACGAACACGTAGGTGCGGTGCGAGTCGATGTGCTCCCGACCGGTGATGTGGACGTGCCACCACGGGTTGAACCAGGTGTAGAGCGACGCCCAGAAGCACGTGAAGCGGTGCAGCGCGACCTTGCGGGGCCCGAACGGCGCGGTAACCAGCCAGATGATCAGCGCGAACGGGAACAACAGGATTGAGGTAATGACGACAAAAGTCCAGAACAGAACCGAGCCGATTTGCCGCATCAGGACACTTTAGTGCCCGGGCAGCAGTGAACCCCTGCCACTGTCAGCAAGCAGGGGTTCACTGGCCCTTGGTGAACTAGATGAACATCATCTGAGCGCCGTCACTCATCTCGATGAAGTCGGTCGCGTTGATGATGCCCTCGACATCTTCACGTAGGTCGTCCTCATCCAATTTGTTCATGTCGGCAGACATGCGGCAGGCCCACAGGTGGCCACCGGCGCCGACGATCTGATCGAGGAATTCGGGTACCTCTGGCACGCCGAGATCAGCGATCTGTTGCTTCATCATCTTGGTCGCCATCGCCTGCATTCCAGGTAGCGGTGCGAGCGCCTGCGGGATGCGGGTGTCACCAACCGGCAGGTGCATGGCGGTGTTGCCGACCGGTGAGAACTTCAGATCGTTCATGCGGGACTTGGTGATCATGTCGAATCCCCAGAACGTGAAGAAGATGTGCACCTCGATTCCTTCGCCGAGTGCCGCATTGGCCAGGACCAGGCCGGGGTAGGCCATATCCAGATTGCCCTTTGAGCAGACGAACACCATCTTGCGGTCGGTGTCGTCATCTCCGAAGTCGGGGATGATTGTCATGGTTGTCTCCTTCTCTTCGGCGTTCTTAGACGCAGCCGTGTGGCTTGGGTAGACCGGCGACGTAGGACATCTTGCGGCCTGGCTTCTTGGGGAACAGCTGGAATTGCTGCTTGGTGGGGAAGCCACCCACCTTGTCCACGCGCCGCGTGGTTGCGGTTTCGTTCTTCTCTTTGAAGTCCTCACGCAGGAACTTGATGAGCGCCCAGTGATCGTCGGTCATCTCGATGCCGATGTTCTTGGCGAGCTCAGTTCCAATCGCTTCGTTCCACTCGTCGTACTCAGTCAGGAAGCCCTCGTCGTTGATCTGGACGTCCTGTCCGGCGATGGTTGCTGTAGGCATTGCTGATCCCTTCCTTCTTACTTCGGCTGAGCTGGATTGGTTGGTGATGCGGGGGTCGTCGTGACTTCGACTCGAGCCGGCAGGTGTTCTTCACCGACGGTGTTGAGCATGTTGAGAACTCGTCCCAGGCCACGGCGGGTTTGCGGCTCGCGCATGGACTTGATCAGCGAGAACATCGACGGCGGTTCGGAGTGGGTGTCTTCACCCTCCTGAATCGTCACTGCGGTGCGCTGCAGCATCGCCATGATCTCCGGCTGAGTGAGTTCCTTCACCGCGTTGAGGATCGTGACGACGTTGTCGCCAAGGGCCTTGACGTCGTCCTCGTCGAACTCGGTGACGACTCGGTCGGCGATCGCGCCGCCTTGGCGCGCGAACGCAAAGTAACCCTTCTCGTCCGCCACCTCAAGGAAGTCGGTTGCCTTGGACATCGCCGGTCCACTGAGGGTGCTCAGCAACTCGGCGAGCTGGCTGAGGCTGTCGAGCTGAGCCATCAATGCGTTCAACTGCGGCAGACTCCGAGCCAGCGTCTTGAGGAACTCCGTGGCGTCATCGATGGACACGTCTTCGGAGAGTTCCTGAAACTCCGCCGTCGCCATGTCCATGGCCCCGCTGGTGACGGGTTGCAGCGTCTCGACCAAGTCCGACCACTTCTCTCGGGACTCACGTTGGAGGCGTAGTTCCTCGGCAATCAGGTCGACTTGCGTGCTCAGATGGTCGAGCCGCGCGTTGACGTCGGTGGAGGTATCGGTGGCAGTCATCACGCATCCACCGTTTCTTTGCCAGCCATCGACATGAGGGCCGGGAGCGGCAGTTCCTTGCCTGGTAGCAGCAGGTTCCAGTACATCCAGCGGAACATCATCTTGCCCCAGTGGTTCATCTCGGTCTCCTTTAGCAGCGAGAACGGTCCGACGCCTGGCAGCGGGTACTTTCCGGTCAGCGGCTCGGTCGTGTAGTTGAAGTCGATGAGCAGCCCCTTGCCATGTCCGGACTCGATGAAGCAGTTGGCGTGACCATCGAACGGGTGCGTCATCGGCAGGCCTTGGATGTGTTCCATGAAGTTCAGCGGGAACAAGTCCATCGCAAAGTGGGCCACGGAACCGGCCTTCGACGCGGGGATGTCAGACGCGTCCCCGACCGCGAAGATGTTGTCGTGCTCCTTTGAAAGCAGGGTGTACTGATCGACTGGGACGAAGTTCAGATCGTCGCCAAGACCGGAGCGCTCGACGTAGTCCGCTCCCATGTTGACCGGGATGGTCACCAGTAGGTCGAAGGGGATCTCGCGCTCGTCGTAGCTGACGATCTTCTTACCCGCACCATCAACCGACTCGATCATGAAGTCAGGCTCCAGCTTGATTCCGCGGCTTTCCAACATGTCGCCGAGTGCCTTGGAAGAGACGGGCTTGGTGAACGCGCCTTCCAGCGGTGTCACGTAGGTGATCTCCACCTTGTCGCGGATGCCTTTGTCCTCGAAGAACGCATTGGCCAGGAAGGTGAACTCCAACGGTGCGACCGGGCACTTGATCGGCATCTCGCAGATCTGGACGACGAGCTTGCCGCCCTCCCAGGTCTTGAGCTTCTCGGCCAGCGCCGTTGTGCCCTCGTAGGTGTAGAAGTCGAAGACGCTCTTGTGCCACTCGCCCTCTGCCATACCTGGCGTCTCGTCTGGGCGGGGGCTGGTACCGGTTGCGATGACCAAGTAGTCGTACGCGAGCTCGGTGCCGTCCTCTAGCAGCACCTTGTTCTCAGCGGGAACCACCTTGTCGATCACGCCGGAGACCAAGTCCACGCCCTTGGGAATGAACTTCTTGGTCGGCTTCACGACCTCGTCGGGGGTGTAGGTGCCAAACGGGATGAACAGGTAACCCGGTTGGTAGTAGTGCGTGTCGTGCTGCTCGACGACGGTGATGTTCCACTCGTCTTCCGGCAGCTTGGGGCGCAGTTTGTTGACAGCCATCGTGCCAGCCGTACCTGCTCCCAGAACGAGCAACCTCTTCATGGCCTAACCTCCATCGGTGTGCCGGACGAGCCGGACGTTTGTCGAGAAATTGCACTCGCAATCTTGGGAAGGGCACGCAGAACGTCGGTGCGCTCCTGCGCTGTCAGATGGTGCAAGTCGGGGTGGTTCTCTTCGGCAGGGCACACGCCGCCAGCGAGGACCATGCCGACGAGTTCGCGGCCGGCTCGAATGAACGCGCGCGCACATTCGAAGCCCGCAGCGCCAATCTGGAACTCCGGTTCGAAGTCGTGTGCATCAGCAAGTTGGTGCCATTCGGCGGTGCACGTTGCCATCAATTCGGGGTCGTCGCGGTGTTCGACGAACCAGGGGCACGGGTTGGCGATGTGGGTGACGGGTTGGCCGGTCATGTCGGTAATCACCATCATCACGCCGAGCAACTCCGACGCAACGTCGATTGCTGCAGTCGCTACCGCAGTATCGAGGCGCGGTGAGCCCTCGGGTCGCGATACCGGCAGTCGGTCGAGCACTGCGCTGGGAGAGGTCTGGGTCAGCAGCGCGAGGATCTCGTCTCGAGGAAATCGCCACTGCTTCCCGACTCGGATGGCGGGCAGGCGGCCATCGTCAGCCATCCGGTAAACGGTGGACCGATCGATGTGCAAAACGTCCTGCACCTCTCGCGCGGTCAGAAGGTCCCGCGTCGAGATAGGTAGCTGCTGCATTGTCTGCACAACAAGCATTCTATTGCGACACCTGCATATATGGATAGGTCCAGAGCCGATGACGGGCCAAGTCAGGACCTTCGTCCCGCGCCGGTGTGAGTGCTGCTGCGCTGGGGCCTCTGCAGCCACACGCGCTAGGCCAAGGTTGACGCAGGTGGGAGCATGAAGACATGAGTAGTGCTAACTCAGGTGCGCCCGCAGCCGAACTCCCAGCTGAACCAGCCGAGACCCTCACTGTCGGCCAGCGCGCTCGTCGTGCGTGGTGCATGGTCGTCAAAGCCGCCGGAGCGACGTTCGGCATCTACTAGGGGCTATCCCCTATCGAAGACCGAGAGAAAGCTCGCGGCTTTGCGCAGCACCGGTCCCCCGGGCAAGCCGGGGTTGGCGTGAGCGATGGGCGCCAGCCGGAGCATGGCGGGGACGTCTCGGACGGTGATCTCCTTCTGGTGTAGCCGTCGAACGGGGTTCTTGCGACCGGACGCGATGTCGAGCACGACGCCAATGTCACCTTCGATCCCCGCCAATTCGCGGCCTTCGGTGGGTCCGATATCGCCAGCGACCCACCCACCCTCGCCCGACACTGTGAATACCGAGCTGGCGGGAGTCACCACAGCGAACGTTGCCGTGATGTGCATTCGCGCAGCGAGCGCACCAGTGGTATCCACCAACGCCCGCAGACCCACCCTCGACAGGGACTGCGACGTCGTGGCACCAGCCACCTCTAGGTCGCGAGCATTGACCGCGAGCTGGAACGCCCCTGCGTGCATATAGGTGATGATCGGTAGTGGTCCCAGCGGCGAACCGACGTCGATCAGGGCGAAGTCGTCAAAGGCGGGAACGTCTGGCAACGTGCCCGCGAGCCAATCCACGAGCGAGTCCCGGGACAGGGCGACAGCCGCGATTAGCTCTTCCTTCGATCGGTCAACGTTGCTGCCAACCGCGAGCTTGTCGATCGCCTTCTGGTCGACTCGTTCCACCCGACCGGATTGAGCGTCGGAGAGGATCTGCGCCAGTTGCCGACTCTGCGGCCACGTCCCGACCTTGGCGATGATTGCCCGTACCGGGGTCTTCTTCACCCTGGTCGGAGCGTCCATGTCGAGTCCCTCGGCAATGGCGATGAACTCTGTCCACGCGGCAACCGTCTGGTCGGCAAGCTCGCGAGCGCCAGCGACAGCCAGGCCCCGATCGTCCGGGCGCGGCTGCGGTAGTTCGTCTGCGGGCATGTCCCTATCTGACAACACCTCCCTGCGGGTTGCACCAGTAGGGAGTCGATCGGTTCCCTGACCGGACTGCGGTAGCTTTC
>JAGNDY010000077.1 GCA_018003655.1 Candidatus Nanopelagicales bacterium | reverse complement strand
CAACTGTCTGCCAACGACTGGATCGCCAACCCACCGATGCGGGTCGGTTCGCCGCTCGATCGCAACACCGAGTTGTTACTTGATGCCCCGTTCCCGCTGTCCGCGATCACCGACGGCCAGTTGGCCAAGGAGCGTGCCGTAGCCCAAGCCAGGCTGGTCGCCCACGAAGGGAAGCAGCCGAGATGACTGATCGCAAGCGCAGCAGAGTATTCGCGGCGGTGGCCGTACCAGCAATGTGCGCGGTGGCGTTGGTTGGTTGCTCCCAAGTGGCGTCGCTCAAACAGGTATCTGGCGTCCCCATCACCACGTTGCAGATCGCAACCAACACCGTGCTGGTCAGTCAGGACGTTCGAGTCAAAGAGGCGCCCATTTGCGAAGCCAATGCCGCAGGCGACGGCTACGAGTGCAAAGGCTCAACCATCACCGGTGCGCCCATTGTTGTGACCGCGCCCGAGGCCTTGGACGTTTCGATGACGCCCACTGTCAACGGCACTCCGGTGGCAATGCCCGAGGGCACATTGGCGATGCCGATGACCGTCACTGTGGCCGGCAAGGTGATTTTCAAGGGTGACGCGCAAGCCGTCATCGAAAAGAATCAGAAGGGTTCGTGATGGCCACGACTACCGCTCCTACGGATCAGCCCGAGGCCGAGGAGACGAACAAGTACTACGGATTCTCAGTGATCTTCGCCGGCATCAGGGGGCTGTTCCGAGGCTTCCTACCGTTCCTGGTCGTCATCGTCGTCAATGCCATCGTGCAGGCTGTATTGATCGGCACGCTCAATGCGCTTCCCGGCTTCAACCCGTCGTTCATCATTAGCCTGATCATCTCGGTGGCGAGTCTGTGGATCGGCCTCTACTTCCTGTGCCAGACGGCTCTGGCAACACCCTTCGGTCGTGTCTCACTGGGTCAGGGCACGCGGTTGCACGGTCGCGGACTGCTGACCTTTACGGTCTGGGTCGTCGTCCTCTATGCGGTCCTGATAGTCCTGCTCATTCTTTACGTCCCGCTCGGGCTGCTCTGGCTGGTTGTCACACCCTTCACGGTGCTCGCAGCAGCGGATGCCAAGGCGAACGCAATCGGTGCCAACTTCAGAGTCATCGGTAGTCGGTTCTTCCGGTGGCTCATCACCATCATCATCTTGTCGATTCTCTTGCTGTTCGTGTACCTGATTCAGGTCGCGTTCGGGTTCTTCATCGGGAGTTGGTTGGGCTCAGGGTTAGGCTGGATCGTCAACGGTGTCATCGCAGCCTGGTTCCTTTCGTCGCTCGCAGCGCTTTATCGCAGTACCCCCGTCGGGCGTCGACAGGAGTAGGCACCCGGATGCGGTAAACAGGACATGAACGGCGCGACTCCCCCATCGCTGGCGGTCATGCTGTGTGTCTTGGTCAAGCAGCGTTCGTGAGTCAGGAGTAACGATGAGTTCCGCAGAGCATCTGGATGCCGAAACCAGCGGCACAGCCGTTGATATTGAGGCGGTAATGGATCTTTCCGACATCATCGCGAGTCTGCAGGATCTATCCGATGACGAGTTGAAACTTCGCGGTCTCTCGGTTGAGGGAACCCTCGATGAGATGGATGACCCCGTCCTGTTGGGACCCGATGGCGCACCCGTGGACACGTGGCGCGACGGCTACCCGTACTCGGAGCGGATGAGCCGCCACGAGTACGAGGTCACCAAGCGACTTCTGCAAATCGAGCTATTGAAGGTTCAGAGTTGGGTCAATGAGACTGGCCGCCGGATCGTCATGGTCTTTGAGGGCAGAGATGCTGCCGGCAAGGGTGGCACGATCAAGCGCTTCATGGAGCACCTGAATCCACGTGGCGCGCGCGTAGTCGCTCTGAACAAGCCCACCGCTGAGGAGAGCACTCAGTGGTACTTCCAGCGCTACATCAAGCACCTGCCCAGCGCCGGTGAGATCGTTCTGTTCGATCGCTCTTGGTACAACCGCGCCGGCGTTGAGCGGGTCATGGGCTTCTGCACTGACGAGGAATACCGCGAGTTCATGCGACAGGCCCCCGAGTTCGAGTCGATGCTGACCACCAGCGGCATCACCATGTTCAAGTTCTGGTTCTCGGTGGGACGCAAGGAGCAGGTCACCAGGTTCACGATTCGTCGCATTGACCCAGTGCGCCAGTGGAAGTTGAGCCCAATGGACTTGGCGTCACTGGATCTTTGGGACGAATACACCGAAGCCAAGAGTTCCATGATCGAACATACCGACACCTCCTTCGCACCGTGGACGGTCGTCCGCAGCAACGACAAGAAGCGGGGCCGCATAGAGGCGATTCGCTGGGTGCTCTACAACTTGGACTATCCCGGCAAGGACAGCAAGATCGTGGGCACACCGGACCCCTACATTGTCGGCCCGCCCGAGGTTGTCTACGAGCATGAAGAGGTCCCCGAGCCCTAGGTCACGGACTCATGGCCAGCACGAGGAAGCCGGCAAACACGGCCAGATGTACCCCGCCTTGCAGCAGCGTTGCCCGGCCCGGCGTGACGGTGAGAACCCCGATCACCACTGTCAGTCCGAGTAGCACCATCTCGACAGCGCTGAGTCCTAGCTCCAGCGGTTGTGTCATCCAAATGGACGCAACTGCTATCGCGGGAATTGTCAGCCCAATGCTGGCCACCGCCGAGCCGTAGGCCAAGTTGAAACTCGTCTGCATATGGCCACCGCGGGCAGCGCGGGCGGCCGCGATCCCCTCCGGCAGGAGCACCAGAAACGCAATCACGACCCCGACGAACGACAACGGCAAGCCAGCGTCACGGACGAGCCCTTCGATGGATGGCGACACAGCCTTGGCCAACCCGACGACTCCCACCAAGGCGATCATCAAAAAGGTGACGCTCAACCAAGCCGCTCGATCGGTGACCTCATGATGGGATTCGGCGTCGACCGCGGTGTCGAGTGATCCCGGAGACGAATTCCCGGCCGCAACTCCACCGGCGTCAGCTACCCAAACTGAGAGCTCATCCGTCCCGGACGCCTTCCTCACGGTCAGCGCTGCCGACGGTGCGGTGACTTCAGCAGGCAGGAAGTCCTCCTTGTGTCGAACGGTCTGCACGAAGATGTAGAGCGCATAGACCGCCAGCGAGGCAAGCGCCGCAAACGTTAACTGGCCCGAGGAGAAGGTCGGCCCTGGGGTCGTGGTGGTGAACGTGGGCAACACCAGGCTCAGGGTTGCCAAAGCAGTGATAGTGGCCAGTGCCGCACCGGTGCCCTCGGGGTTGAAGACCGTGACTCGTCGACGCAGCGTGGCCATGAGGATGGAGATCCCAACTATGCCGTTACAGGTGATCATCAGCGCCGCAAAAACGGTGTCGCGCGCAAGGGCGGACTTGTCTGGCCCGGAGGACAACATCAACGTCACGATGAGAGCAACCTCAATCACCGTGACTGAGACGGCCAGCACGAGAGCGCCGAGGGGCTGACCAACCCGGTGGGCGACGACTTCGGCATGACCCACCGCCGCCAGGACGGCGCCGGCGAGCAAAACGGATGCAATCACCACAACCAGTCCGGAGATCTTTGAACCCCACGTCGCTGCGAAAACGATCACCGCCAAGACGGGTAGTGCGTACGACCACGAACCAAGAACTGCGCGAACCCGAGACGGCATGCGCGCAAGTCTCGCAGACGACTGGCAGTGGTCACCCCGAACTAACGCCCTGGCGGGCGAGGCGGGCGACGTCCTCGCGCATGGATTCGAGTGAATGGAATTGAGCGTCACGCCGCATCACTGACTAGGGTGTCGCCAACGAGGCGTCGCAGAATTCGGCCGCGCGCCCGGGTCACACTGAAAGGCAGCATGTGGGTATCAAAGTCGACCTTGAGGGCATCCACCGAACCAACTTCATCGACACGATCATGGCGGATGAGGCATTTCAAGAAACGCTGACGGGTTTGGCCGCCGAGACCGACCGATCGATCGACGACGTTGCTGAGCAGGCGCGTGCAAATCTGGACGAACTCGCTGCCGAGCAGGCGTCCTGGGCCATCAATACCTGGGACGGCGTCGCTCGTTGGCTGGGGCGGGCCTACAAGTTGGACGTTCACGAAGAGCAGGTAGCGCACCTGCGCGAGCTCAACCAATCCAGCACCCTGGTGTTCTTGCCCAACCACCGCTCCTACCTCGACCCGCTGGTGCTTCGTTCTGCCTTGGAGAAGGAGGGCTTCCCGCCCAACCACACTCTGGGCGGGGTCAACCTGGCCTTCTGGCCGTTGGGATCCATCGGTCGCCGCAATGGCACCGTGTTCATTCGTCGGCAGTTCAAGGACGACTTGGTCTACAAGGCAACCCTCAAGGAGTACATGGCGTACTTGGTTCGCCACAAACAGAACCTTGAGTGGTACATCGAAGGCGGCCGCACCCGCACGGGAAAGCTGCGTCCGCCGCGGATGGGCATTCTGAGCTACCTCGTCGACGCATTCGATTCCGCGACGCAGGAGGATGTGCTGCTGATTCCGGTGTTCGTCGGTTACGACCAGCAATACGAGGTCGGAGCGATCTCTGCGGAGGAGCAAGGCGGTAAGAAGGCGCCGGAGAGCGTGAAGTGGCTGGTGAAGTTCGCGCGGGCCCAGACGGCGCGGCGCGGTCGAGCCCACCTTCGGTTCGGTGAACCGCTGTCACTACGCGAGGCGCTGGCCGAGAGCCGAGAGAGTACCGACTCCGACGACGCTCGGCTCGCGGTGCCCAAAGTCGCTTTCGAGGTGTGTCACCGCATCAACAAGGTCACCGCCATCATGCCCTCAGCTTTGGTGACATTTGCCCTGCTGGATAACGATGACCGGGCCATTACCTTGACCGAGGGTCGTAACATCCTGACCCCTTTGATGAAGTACATCCGACGTCGGGGACTCGACCTTCGGCTCGACATCGATCTCAGCGAGCACGGTGGATTGCAGGGTGCTGTCTACACGCTGGTGAGAGAGGGCGTGATTGAGCAGTACGAGGGCGGGACTGAACCGGTCTTTCGGATCGCGGAGAAACGTGCTCATGAGGCCGCCTACTACCGCAACACGTTGATTCACTACTTCATCACTCGGGCGATCGTCGAAGTTGCGCTCATCCGGGCTGCCGAGGAAGAAGCCCCTGACGCGACCGAGGCGACCTGGGATGAGGCGGTTCGCCTGCGCGACCTCATGAAGTACGAGTTCTTCTTCCCACGGACCCGTGACTTCGCGGCCGAAGTCATCAAGGAGGCCGACCTCGCTGTCCCCGACTGGGAAGACAAGGCAATCACGGCAGACGAACTCATTCCGCTCATGGCCGGCGGAAAGCTGTTCATGGCCCACCGGGTCCTCGGACCGTTCATCGAGGCCTATGCGGTCTTTGCTGATCGACTCGTGGCGTGGGGGGCCGAGCGCGAGGTTGATCGCGACGAGTTGATCCTGGAATGCATCGGCGTCGGCCAACAGCGCTGGCTTCAACATGACCTCCACAGCCCGGAATCGATCTCCCGGGACCTTTTCAGTGGCGCCTTTCAACTGGCCGACAACCGTCGGCTGATCGAGCTCGGCGACGAGCGGCTGCAATCGCGGCGGGAGAACTTCGCCGAGGAGTTCCACTCGGTCGTCCGCCGAATCGACATCATCCGCGACATGGCTCGACAGAAAGAGGAAGTGTGATGGCAGATATCGAATGGCTCGTCGACGAGGTCGAGAACGGTCCCCAGGGCCCGCAGATCGGCGCCTTCTTTGACTTCGACGGGACTCTTATCGATGGATTCTCGGCGGCCCCGTTCTTTCGCGAGCGAATCCGCACCCGAGACATCGACGCCAAGGAAATTGTTCAAACCCTCATCGAATCGGTTAACGTCGAGCGGCGTGGTCATGACGTGACGGCCCTCATGGACATCGCCGTCCAAGCACAGGCAGGTAAGTCGATCGAAGACCTCGAGAGCTTCGGCCGCAGCCTCTTCCAGACCAAAATCGCGAGCATGGTCTACCCAGATTCCCGGACCCTCATCGATGCCCACTTAAATGCTGGCCACACCGTGGTGATTGCCTCATCGGCGACACCTCCGCAGGTCGAGGCCGCGGCCGAGGACCTCGGGGTCGACAACGTGCTGTGTACGGAGCTCGAGGTAAACGCGGGTATGTTCACCGGACTGCTCGCCGGCCCGGTGCGGTGGGGCCAAGCCAAAGCAGACGCCGTCGAGGAGTTCGCCGCCGAGAACGACATCGACCTGACGCAGTCCTACACCTACAGCAACGGTTCCGAAGATGTCCCCTTCCTGAGCACGGCAGGACACCCGCGGCCGCTCAACCCAGACAAGGATCTGGAGACCACCGCCCGCGAGCGGGGCTGGCCCGTCGCCAGCTTCAAGATGCCCCATCGGCACAACCCGATCACGTTGATCCGCAGTGCCGCCGCGTTGGGTGCGCTCGGCTTTGGGGTGGCGGCAGGGGCAACGACAGCGCTCCTCAACGCCGACCGGTCCACTGGTGCAGCCGTCGCGGCAACGGTCAGTTCCGAACTGTCCCTCGCGGTTGCCGGAGTCAAGCTCAATGTCGTGGGAGAGCAATACCTATGGTCTGATCGGCCTGCGGTGTTCCTCTTCAACCATCAGAGCCAGTTGGACATGATTCTGGTCGCCGCGCTCCTGCGTCGGGACTTCACCGGAGTCGCGAAGAAGCAATTGGAACACGACCCCGTTTTTGCTCCGATGGGCTACCTAGCGGATGTCGCCTACATCGACCGAACCAACCGGGACAAGGCCCTTGAGGCGCTGGAGCCGGTCGTGGCGGCGCTCAGGAATGGCCGTTCCATCGCGATCGCACCGGAAGGCACCCGTTCCCCCACACCCCGCCTACTCCCCTTCAAGAAGGGCCCCTTCCATATGGCGATGCAGGCGGGAGTACCGGTTGTCCCAATCGTCATGCGTAACGCCGGCGACATCATGCGGCCACACTCGTTCGTGATCTCCAACGGCACCGTCGACATCGCCGTGCTCAAGCCGATCAGCACTAAATCCTGGACGACAAAGAACATCGCCAAGAAGGTTGACGGCGTGCGCGACCTGTATCTGAAGACATTCGCTCACTGGCCAGCCAACTGAAACGCACGACCGCGAGCGGTTGTTGACTGATTCCCCGGGATCGGACTAGGTCTGGTGGGACGCTTCAAGATCAAGCAACAGTGCTTTTCGGTCGAGGCCGCCGCCGTAGCCGCCAAGTCCACCGCCTGCGGCCACCACGCGGTGGCACGGAATCACGATCGCGAGCGGATTGCGGCCATTTGCCGACCCCACCGCTCGTGTGGCGCGTGGGCGACCCACGCAGGCAGCTACCTCTGCGTAGCTCACCGTCTGGCCATAGGGAATATCGGTCAGCGCTCGCCAGACGTCACCTTGGAATTCGGTGCCTTGATGGTCAATGCCGATTGTCAGGTCAAACTCCCGGCGTTCACCGGCGAAGTACTGCTCGAGTTGGGAGACCACCTCGGTGAATACCGAATCGTCGTGCACCCAGCCGACGCCAACCGCTGGAGCGTGAGCTTGCTCTTGCATGCTTAACCCAACCAAGGCAAAAACCGAATCCGATACCGCGCCGACGAGCAACAACCGCCCGACTGGGCTTTCAAAGTGAGCGTAATAGACTTGCGACCGTGGATCGATGGTCACGAGTTCCATCTGCCCTCCCTCGATGTCAGATGATCTGGACAACTACCCCGAAGGCTAACCGCTGGGCCAGCTAGTCGGCGAGGGGCTTCTCAGTAATAATCGCCTGAATCTCCTCCGGCGAGGCTTGCACATCTCTGCCCTCACCCAACCAGCCGGCAACGGCCTTCTCAGTCTTCAACTCGGCCTCCTGTCGCTTCTTCGGATCAGCATTGGCTTCGGCCGCTTCCCAGCGCCGTGCTGTCTCCCATTGCCGCTCCCGCCGCCGCAGCGCCTGCTGCACCCTGACCATCGTTTCGTCAGAGACCTTCAGTCGCCAGACCGTCCGTAGCGCTTCGGGAAGCTCGACGCGATAGTCGTGTCCGCCCTCGGCGAAAATCCCGGGTGTGGGCAATAGGGCATTGAGCATGTCGATGAACGTCTGCAGGAACGTGACAACGGGGATCCACTTGGTTCCCTTGGGAGTACCAACCGGGCGGTGACTGTCTGGTCCAAGCCAATCGGGCTGCCGCCAACTCAACTGGCTGCCGAACTTGGGGATGGGGTCATCGCCATTCTGCAACAGGAGGAACTGAACTCGCTGCCTATCGGACGGTTCAAGCTCATGCCAGTCTCTGACGTTGCGCGGTAGGTATGCCGTGCCGGGACCGACGTCCGGTGCCTT
>JAGNDY010000076.1 GCA_018003655.1 Candidatus Nanopelagicales bacterium | reverse complement strand
CGCGCCCTCACCGGTCGCCGAGCATCTCCGCCACCATGAACGCCAACTCCAACGACTGCTCGCGGTTGAGACGTGGATCGCACGCGGTCTCATAGCGATCTGCGAGCTGATGCTCCTCGATGCCGAAGCTGCCGCCCACGCACTCGGTGACGTCGTCACCGGTGAGCTCAATGTGGATTCCGCCGGGGTGTGTGCCGAGGTTGGCATGGACCTCAAAGAATCCACGAACCTCGGTGATGACGTCGTCAAAGGACCGTGTCTTGTGGCCACTGGCAGACGTACGCGTGTTGCCGTGCATCGGATCGCAAATCCAGGCGACCTGATGACCGTTGGCCTCGACCTTTTGGATGATCCCGGGAAGCACCTCGCGCACGTTCGCCGCACCCATGCGCGCGATCAGGCTGATGCGGCCAGGAATTCGGTCAGGATCGAGTTGCTCAAGCAGGCGCAGCGCGTCGTCAGGGTTCGAGGTTGGACCGAGCTTGACCCCGATCGGATTGTGTATCCGTGAGGCGAAGTCCACGTGGGCACCAGCTGGATCGCGAGTCCGCTCGCCCACCCACAGGAAGTGACCGGAAACTGAGTACGCATTTCCCGTGCGCGAATCGATCCGGACCAGTGGCTGCTCGTAGTCCATGATCAACGCCTCGTGGGCAGCGAAGAAGTCAACCCGTTTGAATTCCTCGGGATCCGCACCACACGCTTCCATGAATGACAGCGCCCGATCGATGTCGCCGGCCCACCTCTCGTACCGCTGACCCGCCGGGCTGTCACGGACGAAGTCCTGGTTCCACGCATGCACCTGTCGCAGATCGGCGTAGCCGCCCTGGGTGAAAGCGCGAACCAGGTTCAGCGCCGCTGCCGAGGCGTTGTACGCCTCGATCAACCGTTGCGGGTCTGGGACACGAGCTACCGGATCAAATCGCAGTGCGTTCACACCGTCACCGAAGTACGACGTTGCCGTGATCCCATCGCGGGTCTCGGTTGCCGCCGAGCGGGGCTTGAAGTACTGGCCCGCCATCCGGCCGACTTTGATGACCGGCACCCGGGCGCCATAAGTCAGTACGACCGCCATCTGCAGGACAGTCTTGAGTCGAGCCCGGATCGATTCAGCCGTATTGGCAGCAAACGTCTCGGCGCAGTCACCGCCCATGAGCACGAACGCTTCACCTCGCGCAACGTTGGCTAGCTCATCTCGGAGCTGATCGCACTCACCGGCGAACACCAAGGGGGGACGAAGCGCCAGCTGCTCGCGGACGACCGCGACGGCAGCATCATTGGGCCATTCGGGCTGATGTGCAGCAGGCAGATCGGGCCAGGTCACTACGGAGTCCACGCTATGAGGGTATAGCCCGACGCAGTGCGACTGCCTCTCGCATTTCCTGCGGGTGCGGCAGCAGCAGCGCGACCAGCGCACAGACAGGGACATGGCCACCGCGTGCCGTACCATTCCCGCGTGCGGATTCTCGTGACCGGCGGCCTGGGCTTCATCGGGTCTCATGTCACCCAGGCGGCGATCGAAGCGGGCCATGAGGTGACCGTCATCGATAACCGGAGCCTCGAAGAAGCAGCCAGCCAACCCGACTGCTCAGACCTGGCAGACATCTTTGCCAGGCGGACAGTCAACGTGGTTCAAACCGATGTGCGCGACCACTCGGGACTCGCGGCCGAACTCACCGGCGTGGACGCCGTCGTTCACTTGGCGGCGAAGGTTGGACTCGGTGACGGGGTTCGCGACGCTGCCGACTACGTCTCACATAACGACCTTGGTACAGCCACCTTGGTAGCAGCAATGGCTGAGACGAGCATCGACCGCTTAGTGCTCGCTAGCTCAATGGTCGTCTACGGCGAGGGCGTGGCTCCTTGCGCCCAACATGGCCTGGTTCCACCTGCGGCCCGGAGTCGTGAGCAGCTGGCGGGTGGCGATTTCGAGGCGAGATGCCCCACCTGCGGGGACACCCTGGGCCACCACCTCGTCGGCGAGGAATCGCCACTGGAACCGGCCAACGTCTATGCCGCGAGCAAGGTCGCGCAGGAACACCTGGGCAACATCTGGGCTCGAACAACTGGCGGCGCCGCAGTGGCGTTGCGATTCCACAACGTCTATGGCCGCCGCCTTCCGCGCGATACCCCCTACGCGGGCGTGGCCGCGTTGTTCGTCTCGATGCTCGCCAACGGCGACGCACCGAGGGTGTACGAGGACGGTGGTCAGCGGCGCGACTTCGTTCACGTTCGCGACGTTGCCCGCGCCGTCATCGCGGCGGCCGTTGCGCCCGTTCCGGGTTCAGCCATGCCCGCTTACAACATCGGCAGCGGCCACCCCCGAACCGTTTTGGAGTTGGCGGCCGCCCTGTCGACCGCCACTGGTGGGGCACCGCCAGTGGTCACCGGAGAGTTTCGGCTGGGAGACGTTCGCCACATCACCGCCTCCAATCAACGCGCGGTCAGCGAACTCAACTGGGCGCCGGAGGAGCATTTTGCAACGGGTATGGCCGAGATCAGCCATAAGGGCGCGTAAGACATTCGTAAGCAAGATCAGTGGCCGACCTGCCCTAATTGCTCTATTTTGAGATCGTGCCCGCCGCCTCCGTTGACGTCGTCCTGCCGTGTCTCAACGAAGCCCTGGCACTTAAGCCGGTGCTTCGAGAGCTACCGCCGGGCTACCGGGCGATCGTGGTGGACAACGGTTCCACCGATGACTCCGCGGAAATCGCCAACGAGCTGGGCGCCCTCGTCGTGTCAGAACCAACGCCTGGCTACGGCGCCGCGTGTCACCGGGGCTTAGTCACGGCGACCGCCGACCTTGTCGCCTTCTGCGACGCTGACGCATCGATGACACTGGCCACGCTACCCGCGTTGGTCGAACCGGTCGAAGCAGGCCGCGCCGACATGACGTTAGGTCGGCGCGTCCCCACCCAGACTGGCGCTTGGCCGCTTCATGGGCGACTGGCCAACCGGTTCCTGGCCTGGCGGGTGCGGTCGGTGACCGGCCTCACCGTGCGCGACATCGGACCGATTCGGGTCGCGCGACGGCAGGAATTGCTCGACCTTGGCGTGGCCGACCGCCGCTTCGGCTACCCACTGGAGACGCTCATCCGGGCCGGTCAGGCTGGTTGGCGCGTCGAGGAGTTCCCCATCGACTACGAGCCTCGACTGGGCAAGTCGAAAGTCACCGGTACGGTTCGCGGGGTCGCCCGTGCCGTGCGCGATATGAGCGCCGTGCTGGCTGACTGCAAGAACATGCGGCCAGACATGACTCCCACCGCGTCGTCGGCCGCGGAGAGTTCCGTATGAGCCTGGAATCGCAGGCGTTGACTGTCATCGTCATTGCCAAGGAACCCATTCCAGGTCGGGTCAAGACCAGGCTCACGCCCGCAGTTACTGCCGTGCAGGCCGCCGCGCTGGCCAGCGCCGCCCTCCACGACACCCTTGAACTGGTGAGCAAGGCCGACGTCGGCAGGCGAATTCTGTTACTTGACGGTGCCCGCGGCGACTGGATTCCTGCCGGATTCGAGGTATGGCAACAAGCTGGCGGTGGGTTAGACCTCCGCCTCGCCGATGCGTTCGACCGTGTCAGCGGTCCAGCCCTGCTCATCGGCATGGACACGCCCCAGATCACCAGTTCCGACATTGTTGTCGACTTCGCCGACTTCGATGCCTGGCTCGGCCTGACGGTTGACGGCGGGTATTGGGCCGTGGCAATGCGCGAGCCTGATCCGAGCGTCTTCCCTGGTGTTCCCATGAGCCTGGACACCACCGGCAAGATCCAACTCGCACGTCTGCGCCAGGCGGGTCTGGAGGTCGGCATGCTGCGCAGCTATCGCGACGTCGACACAATCGCCGACGCTCGCGTTGTTGCGGCTGGGGCGCCCCATACGCGGTTCGCCATGGAGTTCGACCGCATCGACTCCAACGTTGATTGGCCTACTGAAGGCGTGTTTGACAACGCGCTTCGCCACGGTAGCGATCTGCATCTTGTCCATGACCAGGGTGAGCGAACAGTGCTCAACGTCCGCAGGTGGTTGGCTGAACCCGACGACGCCGACCATTCGCTGCTTGATCGCTGCAACGGCGCCACGCTGGACATCGGCTGTGGACCGGGCCGATTCACCATCGCCCTGGCTCGGCGCGGCCACCATAGTCTCGGTGTTGACACAGCCCCGACCGCAGTTGAAATCACCCGCGCTGGCGGTGCAGCCGCACTGTGCCGCTCGGTCTTTGACACGCTGCCGGGCGAAGGTCACTGGGACACCGTCCTACTCGCCGACGGGAACCTCGGCATCGCTGGGGACCCCGATCGCCTCCTGCGGCGCTCACATGAACTCCTGCGCACCGGTGGCCGGTTGCTCGTGGAGCCAACATCAGCAGACGTCGATCACGTCGTTCCCGTGCGATTGTCCAACGGCCGCGGGAACAATAGCGAGCGATTCTGGTGGGCTCAGGTTGGACCGTCCGCGACTGTGACGCGGGCACTGGCCGCGGGATTCGAACCACTCGATTCCTGGAGCGTGTCAGGCCGAAGTTTCCTGTCGTTCATCCGCTCCTGACGGCTTGCGCAGGCTCAAAAGACTGAACAGTGCGGTGAGCACAGCAATCACGACCAGCACGATGACCAGATTCCGCCCGTAATCCAGTGGTAGCAGTGACGGATTGGTGGGGGTACGGCCAGCACCGATGACAACGGGAATCGCCATTATGGCGACCACTCCCGCCACGATCAGTCCGCCCTGAACCGGAGCCCGGAACCTCGCGGGCACGGCTCGCGAGATCGCCCACCCAATGGTCGCCACCCCGGCCGCAATCACCACGTCGTGGATGACCACACCGGCCGCCAGCCAGACGATCAGATTGGGGAACGCCTTCAGCGGAACCTGGTCAAGGAGGTTGTACGCACCGAGTGCCAACAACAGCAGACCAGCCGCAATCAGAGCAATTCGTGTCTTCATACGACCTCCAAGCGGGAGACCCATTTGGTCTGTAGCACCCCTGGCCGGTTGGGCGCCATGATTCGCGCTGGATATCCATGCTCGATGTCCAACGGCTCACCGTCGATCCTGAGGGCCAAGATTGTCATCGGGTCGTTGACGAACTGTGAGGGCAATTCAGTGACCCGGTAGTTGCCTTCCTTCTCCAGCGAAACCACCCGCACTGTCGCATCCTGGCCCGCCTGAATCTGGTCGAGCAGGTCGCGGATCGGAACCCCAGACCAACGCGCGCTTGCCGACCAACCCTCGACACAGGCAATCGGTAGGTCGAAGGTGCTCTGCGGCATCGCCAGCAACTGGTCAAGGGTGAAATCCGCACCACGATCGCCAGCGACAGACAGCCGGTACTGTGCGCCGATCGCTGCCGCCGTGATGCCGGCGGCTTGCGAGGTTCGGTTGACCGGTAAACCCTGTGGCCCGATCGAGGGACGACGCGGTGCCAACGCCGCCAGCTTCTCCAGCGGGGACAGCGTCTGCCCGACAGTGGTCAACGTGACTGCCCCAACTGCCAACCCACCGGTCAGCAGAAAGCCTCTGCGAGTCAGGCCCGAGGTACTGGTGCTCGGCGCCGAACTCTGGTTGACGAGCACGGGTTCGCGGTCAACTTGCTCCGACGGTGGCGCGTCCTGCGCATCCCCCTCGACCCCCGGTCCAGGATCTGGTTCTGCCCGCGTGCTGTCCGAGCGTCGGCGCAGCGCAGCCATGATGTCTGGAGCCTTGACCGCCAAATGAATCAGGATCGCGCCAACGATCACGAACGAGATGGCGTAGTGGGTCTGGGTGAAGGGAAAGGACCAGGGGTACCACTGGGTGATGTTGATCGTGCCGGTGGCGAGTTGGAAGATCATTGCGGCAACGAGAATGAAGATCGACGCTCGTTCCAGCGCATTAAGCACTGACTTTATCGGCGGCCAGACGAATAGATTCGGGTAGACGGTCCAGAGCTTGAGGAGCAGGAGGGGAATCGCAGCGAGCCCTGTGGCGACGTGCAGCCCTTGCGTCAGCCGATACCCCCAAGTGGGGGCGGTGGGGATAGGCAGCCAAGTTACGGGGTGCTGCTGGAAGTGGCTGAACAGTCCGGTCAGGAAGCAAATGGCAACGGCGGTTCCCAGCGCGATTCCGATGAGGGTTGCTGCCCTTTTGGTTCGCAGTCGACTGGTGAAGGCGCCCTGTTTGAACGGAAGCAGGGGCGGAGGCTTGTCGGGGAAGAAGCGCACATCACGAACCTACGGGTTGCAGGCGGCTGATACCTCCTGGTTTTTCTTACCAACCTGTTACGAATTGCGCTCACGACGACCCGCAGACGTCTCCAAGCTGGGAAACTGTCCGCGATGAGATCACGATGGGCAACGGCCGCGGCGACGCTCGTGCTCGCTGTTTTGGCTGCCCTGACCTGGCAAGCGGTGCGGTTGACTCACGATCCACCGACTGCTTGGCACCTGCTCTGGCTGCTGCTTGGGATGTGGGCCCTGTTCGGTGTGGGCGCACTGCTGGTTCGCCAGACCGGAAAGCGCGCGGCACTGTGGCTCATTATCGGCGGTGGGCTACTTCTGCAAGTCGTTGCAATGACAGCCGGGCCCCACCTTTCCAGCGACTTCTTCCGCTATGTCTGGGACGGGCACGTTCAATCCGCCGGGGTCAACCCGTACCTGTATTCGCCAGTGGACCCCGAATTGGCACCGCTGCGCGACGATTACTTCTTCCCACCTGGACGAACCTGTGTCGATCAGGACGTCGTCGGACCATGTCCAATCATGAACCGTCCGAACGCCCACACCATCTATCCAGGTGGCGCCCAACTCTTCTTCCGTGCGATGTCTGCGGTCACTCCCGATGGTCACCGCGCGCTGCCATTGCAGATTGCTGCCGCAGTCTTTGCGATGTCGACCCTGGCCATCATGCTGTTGCTGGCAAAACGCCGGGGAACCGATCCACGCCGGACAGTCCTGTGGGCCTGGTCGCCGCTAGTAGTCATTGAGTTGGGAAACAACGCACACATCGATGGCTTGGCCGTCCTCCTCGCGGTCGCTGGCACGGTGGTGTTGGCGAGCGTGACCCTCGGCCGCTCGCGCGCGCTGCTGGGCGGCGCACTGCTGGGGCTGGCGGTGGCGACCAAACTCTTCCCGGCGGCGATGTTCCCCTCGGTACTCAAACGGCGACCACTGCTCGTCATTGCCAGCGCCGCGGCGGCATTCGTCATCACGTACCTGCCGTACGTGTTTACCGCCAGATCCGAGGTGGCGGGATTCCTGCCCGGATACCTGAACGAGGAGGATGGCAGCGGGTTGGCAGTGCTGCGGTTGGTGCTGCCACAGCCGATTGCGCTGGGAGTCGGCATCGTGGTGTTGTTGGCAGTAACCACCTGGGCACTACTTCGCACCGATCCACGTCGGCCGTGGATAACGGCGGCGGCGACCGTCGGGGTCTCATTCATCGTTTTGACTCCGGCCTACCAGTGGTATGCGCTACTCCTCGTCGCGCTCATTGCCCTGGGAGCCCCAAGCCGTTGGTTGATCCTGCCGCCCTTGATGACGGTGGCGTACATCTACCCTGCTCTTGAGTTTGATGTTCCACATCCACGCGGAACCCTCTATCTGCTGGCGGCGCTCTTTGTTTCAGGAGCCTGGTTGCTGCGTTGGTGGAAAGACAGATCCACAGACACCGGATCCCAAGAAATGGCGGAAACATACCAATGAGCCTGCGCCCCGACATCGCCATCATTGGAGGCTCCGGCCTGTACTCGATGTTCTCGCCCGACTCACCCGAGCACGTCGAGACGGTAGCCGTCGAGACCGAGTTCGGTCCGCCCTCAGCTCCGATCGAGATCGCAGATGTCGGGGGACGGCTGGTCGCCTTCCTGCCCAGGCACGGGACCAATCACCAGTTCCCCGCGCACGCAATCCCCTACCGGGCGAACCTGGCAGCACTGGAAATGTTGGGCGTTGGGCAGGTGCTTGCACCCTGTGCGGTGGGTTCGCTGAAGGCCGAGCTGCCGACTGGCTCGTTGGTGGTTCCCGACCAGCTCGTTGACCAGACCAAGTCCCGCCCGCAAACCTTCTTCGATCGTTTCGAGGCCCAGACCGTCCACGCGCAGTTCGCCGATCCGTACTGCGAACGAATGCGCCTGGAAACGCTGAACGCTTCACGGTCGCAGGATTGGCCGGCGCACGACGGGGGCGCGATGGTCGTGATCGATGGTCCCCGCTTCTCCACCCGCGCCGAAGCGGTCTTTTACGGAAACCAAGACTGGACACTGGTCAATATGACCGGCCACCCGGAAGCTGTGCTGGCCCGCGAGCTTCACCTGTGTTACTGCGCCCTCGCGCTGGTGACCAACTACTCCGCGAACCTCACGACGGGGCCGGGTGTCTCCGAAGAGGATGTGTACCGCCAGTTTGCGGCCAACATTGACCGGTTGCGCGCGGTCCTGCTGGAAACCATCACCACGTTGTC